>CAIXDB010000029.1 GCA_903918125.1 uncultured bacterium
AATCAGCTAAATATAAAAATATGAGCGACACACACAACCGACTTTCGGAACATGAAGTAAAAAATATGGTTATTTCATGCATCGATTTTCGTTTCAACGCAGACCTCCGCGGAGCGATTGCGCGAGACCTTGGCATCGCGGATTTTGACGAGATAAAACTGGCGGGCGGAGCGGGGAATTTGGCTTTGCTCGGGAGCGTGGAGGCGGGCAAGGGCGAGCGACAGAAAACGGTGCTCGAAGACATTGGTTTGGCAGTCAATGCGCATCATGTGACCGACATGTACTTGCTGACACACCAAAACTGTGGTGCGTACGGTATGGCGGGGCACAGTTTTGCAAAGGAACTCGGCGCAGACGAGGAACATTTTCACGAAGGCGAACTCGCGCAAGCAAAAGATACTGTGACGAAAAATTTCCCGGGCGTACACGTGCACACCGGTTTCGTTTCCGTTTTGGCTGACGACTCGCTTTCGATCCACACAAACTAACATGAACATTTCAATCGCACCGGAACAACTGACGCATATCGGCTCGCTCGGCATTTCGAACTCGTTCGTGATGATTTGGCTCGTGGCGATTTTCCTCATCGTTGTGGCGCAACTCATCTCCCGCAAAGTTTCGCTCGTGCCAAAACTGGCCCAGAACGGTGTGGAAATGGCGGTGGAAAGTTTGCTCGACATGATGAAGGGCGTGCTCGGCGACGAAAAATCCGCACTGAAATATTTTCCGTTCATCGCCACAATTTTCACGGTCATTCTCGCCTCAAACTGGCTCGGACTGGTGCCCGGCGTCGGCTCAATCGGATTTTTTGAACACGCGGTCGGCGCAGTGGCCGGTGCCACCTCGACTTTTGTACCATACCTCCGCTCACCGTCGTCTGACCTGAACTTCACACTCGGTTTGGCGCTCATGACCATCATCACCATCAATATCATGGGCATCCGCGCGCTCGGCCTGAAAGTGTCCATCAAACGCTACCTCAATTTTTCCAGCCCGATCAACTTTTTCATCGGCATTCTCGAACTCATTGGGGAGTTTGCAAAAATCATTTCGCTCTCTTTCCGTCTTTTCGGTAACGTTTTCGCCGGGGAAGTCCTGCTTATTATTATCGGTTTTCTCGTGCCGTATCTCGTGCCCGTGCCATTCATGGCTCTCGAACTCTTTGCCGGCTTCATCCAAGCCCTTGTTTTCTCGACCCTCACCCTCGTCTTTTTGAGTCTTCTTGTGGAGAAACCGCATCATTAAATTTACAATTCTGTCATAAACTGATACTCTTTTGATGGGAGTACAACAAATGAGTACAGGAAGATTGGTTTTTCCCATCGTAGACAAGGCCTACGATGAAGTGACGGGAATGGCTCACAAGTTTCGAAGACACTGGCGAGACATCATATCGCTTGGCATCGTACTTGCGGGTATAATGTTGACGTGCAAAAAGCATGGTTACAGGATATTTGTGGGGAAAAACGGCATTCCCCGAAAGGAGATTATTATTCCCTAGTTTGTTTGGAAAAATAGTGACGCTGTTCCAAACTCGGGATAGCGTCATTTCATGTTAAAAAATTGCACTTTTTTGTGTGATTGTGTATGATGAAAAGTATAGTAGGTTTGAGTATGTTCGCATGCTCACGGGACTGACAACAGCCCTCTTATTATTTGTTCGAATTATTAAGTTTTTAATTAACAAGAATTACACATGACACCAGATACAATACGTTTTGTAGCAATCGCAGTGGTGATGTTCGGAGCGACAATCGGTCCGGCATTGGCTATCGGTAACATCGGCGCGCGCGGCGTTGAGGCAATCGGCCGAAACCCTGAGGCGGCATCGAAGGTCCAGACAGCGATGATTCTGTCGATCGCGTTCGCAGAAGCAATCGCAATTTATGCGCTTGTCGTCGCGTTGATTTTGAAATTCGTCGGTTAATTTTAGGTGAGTGGTGTCAAGGACCGTCCTTGACATTTGGCTTCGCATGTCAAAGACGGTCTTTGACACACAAACTATGGGACAACTTCTTACAAATTTCGGTGTGGATTGGAAGCTCTTGCTGGCGCAGGTGGTCAATTTCGGTATTCTCTTTTGGGTATTGAAACGCTACGCATATCAGCCGATTCTCGATGTGCTCCATACGCGCGAGACAATCATCAAAAAAGGTCTTGACGATGCCAGTCAGGCAGAAAAAGAGTTGAAACATGTTCACACGGAAGCAAACGTCATTCGCGGTGATGCAAAAAGAGATGCTCATGCGCTCCTCCAAACAGCGCATAAAGAAGCGGGTGATATCATCACCACCGCAGTGACAGAAAGTCAAGCTAAAAAACTAGCAATCGTGGGAAGTGCCGAACGAGACATCGAGGAAATTCGCAAACGAAGTGAACAAGAACTCCGACAAAAGTCTGCGGAGCACATTGTCGCTGGCGTCAAAGCGATTTTGCAAGAAGAAATGACGCACGAGATGAACAATCGACTTATTCACAAATTAACCGCGAACCGCACCTAGCCATGATTTCTTCGAGCAACATTGCCAAAGCCGTACTTGCGCTGACAGACAAGCATCCGCACAACGCGGAGAAAATCGCGGACGACTTGTTGAAATTCGTGCAGAAATATCACCTCGAAACGCAGCTCTCGACGATACTGGCGGACATCGAAACGGAGATGGCTGTACGCGCAAAGAAGGTTACCTTCCTTGTGCAGTCGCCGTATGCGCTCGATCACGCCACACTCACGCATATCAAAAAGTTCGCCGATGTGCCCGAACATGCAAAAACGGAAACTGCGGAAAATCGCGCGCTAATCGGCGGATTCCTGGCATATTGGCAGGACAAGAAAATTGACGGCAGTATCGCGCATTCGCTCGATGTGTTGCAAGACGCACTGGTTGCCGACACAAACAATTATTAATTATCAAAAACCACATGAGCACAGATACATTACTTTCAAGTTTGCAGAAAAAGATTGAGAACTCGTCACTCCGCGTGGATGTGGAAGAAATCGGTCGCGTGCTCGACGTGGGAGACGGTATCGCTCGCGTGTCGGGCTTGTCACATTGCCAGTCGTCGGAGATGCTCGAGTTCCCGGGCAAAATTTTCGGTATCGCACTAAACCTCGAAGAGGATTCCGTCGGTGTCATTATTATCGGTGATTTCAAAAAGATTAAAGAGGGTGACGAAGTGAAACGTACAGGCAAGATTCTGCAAATTCCGGTCGGCGACGCCTTTCTCGGCCGAGTCATCGACGCGCTTGGCAACCCGATTGACGGCAAAGGCGCAATCGCGCACACCGACTTTCGCACGACGGAAAAAATTGCGCCGGGTGTGATGTCACGCGAACCGGTGTCGCAACCGTTGCAGACCGGCATCAAGTCAATCGACGCACTCATTCCGATCGGTCGCGGACAGCGCGAGCTCATTATCGGTGACCGCCAAACGGGCAAAACGGCAATTGCCGTCGACACGATATTGAACCAAAAAGGCAAAGGTGTGCTGTGCGTGTACGTGGCGATCGGACAAAAGGAATCAAAAGTGGCGCGTATCATCAAACAACTCGAAACCGCCGGTGCGATGGAATACACCACCGTCGTGCTTTCCGGCGCATCGCAAAACGCGGCGTATCCGTTCCTTGCACCGTACTCCGGAACGGCACTGGCGGAATATTTCATGGACCAAGGTAAGGACGTGCTCGTGGTGTACGACGACCTCTCAAAACACGCCGTGGCGTATCGCGAAATTTCACTTTTGCTCCGACGACCGCCGGGACGCGAGGCATATCCGGGCGATATTTTCTACTTGCACTCACGATTGCTCGAGCGCTCGTGCCGTCGCAATGCTGAACACGGTGGCGGGTCAATCACCTCACTGCCAATCATCGAAACGCAAGCCGGCGACGTGTCCGCGTACATTCCGACGAACGTTATTTCCATCACCGACGGACAAATTTTCTTGCAATCGGGACTTTTCTACAAAGGTATTCGACCGGCTATCAACGTCGGCATCTCCGTGTCGCGCGTAGGTTCTGCCGCGCAAATCAAATCACTCAAAAAAGTGGTGGGAACGCTGAAACTCGACCTCGCACAATACCGCGAGCTCGAAGCATTCTCGCAGTTCGCCTCAGACCTCGACGCCGCAACCAAGAAAACGCTCGAACGCGGTGCGCGAGTGACCGAGTTTCTCAAACAACCGCAATACCGACCGGTGCCGGTGGCGATTCAAGTTGCGCTGATTTACGCCGTCAACAAAGGCCACATCGATGCGCTACCGATCAGTGAAATCCGCGAGTGGGAAAGCGAGCTTTCCGAGTACCTCACCGCGTCACACGCGCCGCTTCTCGCGAAGTTGGAGAAAGGTTGGGACGCGGAGATGGAGACCCAGCTCAAAAACGCGTTGAGTGATTTTGAGAAGGTGAATGAGTAATTTGAAATTTTAAAATCTTGTCGAAAGCGTTTTCTTTTCGCCGGCTGCGCAGGCCTCGAGCACGGTTTTGTCAACGACCCGTGTGCAACAACGGGCTCATTGACAAATCGAGGCCGAGCACTTGCTGAGAAACCCCGCTGGGGTTTCGAGGATACGGCGAAAAGGAAACGCCGAGTAAAAGATTTTAAAATTTCAGATTACGAAATACAAAACACCATGGCAGACACAAAAACAATCAAAACCAAATTAAAATCCGTGGACAACATTCGCAAAATCACAAAGGCGATGGAGATGGTGGCGCGGAGCAAAATGAAAAAAGCGATTGACCGAGCGCTCGGTATTCGCCCGTACGCATTTTTCGCACTCGAGTTCCTCGTCAACTTTTCATACCACTCGAAAGCCGTCAGTCCCTTCTTCCAAAAAAGGGACGGCGAGCGAACACTCATCGTCGAAATCGCCGCGAACAAAGGTCTTTGCGGTGGCTACAACGGCAACATGTTTCGCGAATTGAGAAAATTTGTGGCAAAGGAGCAGATTCAACAAACCACCGACTATATTGTGGTCGGAAAATACGCGGTGCATCATGCGCGACTGCTCGGCGGAAAACTTTTGCATTCCTTCACAGACTTTTCCGAGGACATCACCCGCGACGAAGTGGACAAACTGGCGGGGATGGTCAAAAAAGAGTGGGAGACCGGTCGATACAACAAAGTTATTATCGCCTTTACCAATTTCAAATCAACACTCTCGCAGAAACCAATCATTCGTCAGCTCCTGCCACTCTCGCTCGAGGTGGTTGAAAATCAAATCGCCGAAGGCGGTGGCGAGGAAAACTGGGTCGACTTGCCATCGCTACACCTCGAACGCAACTGGTCGCGCTTCGTCATCGAGCCATCGGAGGATGCGATACTCGACTTTATCATTCCGCAGCTCGTGACCGTGCAAATCTTCCACGCGATGCTCGACGCACTTGCAAGCGAGCAAGCGTCGCGTATGATAGCAATGAAGAACGCAACGGAGAACGCCAACAAACTCGGCGAGTCGCTTCTCTTGTCGTTCAACCACATTCGACAGGAAGGCATCACCCGCGAGTTGTCGGAAATCGCAGCCGGCGCGGAAGCATTAAGTAATTAATTATGAAAACTTTTTAGAAACAATTATTAACACTACACACATGAACACAGGAAAAATCACACAAATCATCGGGCCGGTCGTCGACGTCGCGTTTGAAAGCGAGACGGGAAACGTGTCGCTACCAAATATTTACGACGCACTGCTCGTCACCATGCCGGACGGGACAACGCTGACACTCGAAACCCAGAAGCATCTCGGACTCGGTGAAGTGCGCACAGTGGCGATGAGCTCGACCGACGGCCTTGCTCGCGGAGTCGAAGTTCGCCAGACCGGCGCACCTATTTCCGTGCCAGTCGGCCCGGAAGTGCTCGGCAGAATGTACAACGTCACGGGCGACGCAATCGACGGCAAACCGGCACAAGTCGCCAAAAAACGCTACCCGATTCACCGCGAAGCACCTCCGCTGACCGCACAACGCACGACCGCCGAGACGTTTGAAACCGGCATCAAAGTGATCGACCTCATGTGTCCGTTTTTGAAAGGTGGAAAGGTGGGACTATTCGGAGGGGCAGGCGTGGGTAAGACGGTGGTCATTCAGGAACTCATTCGCAACATCGCCACGGAGCATTCCGGCTACTCGGTATTCGCCGGCGTCGGCGAGAGAACGCGCGAAGGCAACGACTTGTACCGCGAAATGCATGAGTCGAGCGTGCTCGACAAAACTGCGCTCGTCTTCGGCCAAATGAACGAACCACCCGGCGCTCGCGCACGCATCGCACTTTCCGGACTCTCGATGGCCGAATATTTCCGCGACGAGGAAGGCAAGGATGTGCTCTTTTTCGTCGACAACATTTTCCGTTTCACGCAGGCGGGCTCGGAACTCTCGGCGCTTCTCGGACGCATTCCATCCGCCGTGGGATATCAGCCGACCTTGGCAACGGAGATGGGAACCCTCCAGGAACGCATCACCTCGACCGACAAAGGTTCCATCACCTCCGTACAGGCCATCTACGTGCCGGCAGACGACTTGACCGATCCGGCACCATCCACTACCTTCGGTCACCTCGACTCGACCGTGGTGCTCTCACGTTCGCTCGCAGAGCTCGCTATCTACCCAGCCGTCGACCCACTCGACTCGTCATCGACTGTGCTCGACCCGCT
>CAIXDB010000030.1 GCA_903918125.1 uncultured bacterium
AAGAAAACATCCGCCCGAGCATTTGCTTTTTTACGGTCCCCCAGGACTTGGAAAAACGACTTTGGCAAATCTTATTGCAAAAGAAACACGAGCTCAACTCAAATCAACTTCTGGCCCAGCCATCGAAAAAGTTGGCGACCTCGCATCAATTCTTACAAATCTTTCTCCCGGCGACATACTTTTCATAGACGAAATTCACCGTCTAAACAAAACGATCGAGGAAGTGCTCTACCCCGCCATGGAATCGGGCTCCTTGGACATCATTATCGGCAAAGGTCCGTCGGCACGGACGATACAACTCGAGCTGCCGCCGTTTACTTTGATTGGCGCCACGACGCGCATTGCCATGATTTCGTCACCACTTCGCTCTCGATTTTCCGGCGGAGTGTTCAAACTTGAGTTCTACACACACAGAAAGAAATCGAGCAAATCATCTCCCGCTCGGCAAAAATACTCGGCATCGAGCTCGAGCCGACTGCTTGCTCGGAAATCGCCAAACGCTCGCGCTTCACACCGCGTACTGCGAACTACTTTTTGAAACGCTGTCGAGATTTTGCCCAGGTCAACAAAAGTAATCTCAACCAAAAAACAGTTAACGAAGCTCTGTCGCTCCTCGGCATCGACACGGTTGGTCTCTCGCCCGCCGATCGCGATATTTTGCATGCAATCATCAACAAATTTGCCGGCGGACCAGTCGGATTGAACACACTCGCCGCCGCACTGTCCGAGGAACAAGCCACGATTGAGGAATTCAACGAGCCGTACCTCATTCAACTCGGTTTTCTCGACCGAACACCCCGTGGCCGCACCGTCACTGCACATGGGTATGAGCATTTGGGACTAACGCCACCGACATTGCTTTGATTGACATTAATCACCCAAAAGAATAGATTTTTATTGGAGATAAGTGATGAGAACGTTTGAACTTTTAGAAGCTGGTGCCATTATCCAATGGAAACGGCAAGATTTGACTGCGTTTGAGGTGGGTGTAATGCTCGATAATATCGAAAATGGTCGTCTCATCGGACCATTTGAAGTCATTAAAAGCGAGCAACACCCACCCAAATCTCAACCATCTGAAAATGAGAGATTACTAACTATTAGAGACCTTGCAACAAAAGCAGAAGGTCAGTTAGCTTCCAACTGGTTCGAGAGATTTTCAGGATAGTGGGCATATGCTCACTATCCCTTTCTTTTTGCTTTTTTTATTCTTCCGAGTACAATATCAGGCATGAGCGGACATAACAAATGGTCAAAAATTAAAAGGCAAAAAGAAAAAACTGACGCCCAGAAATCGAAGATTTTCGGCAAAATGGTGAAATTCATCACTGTCGAAGCCAAAAAAGCCAATGGCGACCGAAATGCGCCCGGCGTGCGTGCGGCTGTCGAAAAAGCAAAAGCGGCGAACGTGCCGAGCGACAACATCGAGCGCGCCATCAAAAAGTTTTCCGAAGGCGGTGCGACGATGGAGTCGATCACATACGAAGCATACGGTCCGGGCGGCTGCGCCATGATCATCGAAACGCTGACCGACAACCACAACAAAGCGGCGCAGGAAATCAAACACATTTTGGCGAATCACGGATATTCGCTCGCCGGCATCGGTGCGGCCACGTGGGCGTTTATGCACACGCCAGGCGTTGGTTGGGTGGCGCAGACAACCATTCCCCTTTCGGACGAAGATGGCGAGAAGCTCGGCAAGCTCGTCGACGAACTTGAAGAAAACGACGAGGTGCAGGATGTGTATACAAACGCGGAATAATTTTGAAATTTAAAAATCTCGTCGACGACACACTCATTTCCGGAGACTCCACAGGTCGCGAGCATGGTCTTGTCAATGACCCTGTGCAACAAGGGCTCTTGACAAGTCGCGACCGAGGACCAGGAGTGAGACCGGCGCTGGCCGGTCGAGCGTATCCGGAAAGGAATGTGTCTAGAAAGAGATTTTTAAATTTCAAAATTATTATAACAAACATGAAACTTCTCTCAATTGATCCCGGATACGAGCGACTCGGTGTGGCGGTGATTGAAAAACTGCCGAAACAAAAAGAGGTCTTGCTGTTTTCGGAGTGTTTCAAAACGTCGACAACACTTCCCCACCACGAACGCCTCGCACTTATCGGCGACAGAATCAAAGAGGTAATTAAAAAATACAAACCGACAGTGCTCGCGACCGAAAAACTTTTTTTCAGCGGCAATCAAAAAACGGCAATGCTCGTGGCCGAAGCGCGCGGAGTCATTCTCTACACGGCAAGTTCATCGGGGCTCGATATATTTGAATACACGCCGGCAGATATCAAAATCGCCGTGACGGGGTACGGCAAAAGCGAGAAGAGACAGATCATTGAGATGGTCAGACGACTGATCGATGTTGAAAAATCAAAAAAATCTGATGATGAATTCGACGCGATCGCCATCGGTTTGACGCATTGCGCGATACACAAAATATAAAAAGGATGGGCATCATCCTCGCGAGGATGATGCCCA
>CAIXDB010000031.1 GCA_903918125.1 uncultured bacterium
CACAGGAGTTTAGAAAACAACAGCTTTCGAGTGAGGGGCACTCGAGAAAGCGCATTGTTTTCTTGAACTCCGAGCGAGAAGAAAAATCGTACCAACGATTTATTCTGGTGACGGAAAAGCAATTTCTTCTCGAGATTTTGTCTCAATTTTACCCTCAAACCCTGTGGAAAACTCGTGCTTGACTTTGTGGCACGAGTAGAGTATACTTACCCCACTGTAAGCATCTCGCACGTTTCAAGCGCAAGTGAGAAAAAGAAGAGAGCTCGTCGCCTTACACAATTAAAATAAAGACGAGGACAAATAAGTATGGCAAAGAAGTTATACGTTGGTGGCATTTCTTACTCGACAAACGACGCAGGTCTCAAAGAGGCTTTCGCACAATGCGGTGAAGTGACATCGGCAACTATTATCATGGACAGAATGACAGGCCGATCAAAAGGATTCGGTTTCGTCGAAATGGCTAACGACGCGGACGCTGATGCGGCTATCGCAAAGTGGAACGGTCAGGAGCTTGACGGACGAAAATTGACTGTCAACGAAGCCCGACCGATGGAACCACGTGCTCCACGAGAAGGCGGTTCACGAGGCGGCTACGGCAACAGTGCCGGTGGCGACCGAGGTGGCCGAACATGGTAATTTTGTAAGTAATTCTCACAAACAAAAAATCGCTCGCAAGGGCGGTTTTTTGTTGCTACAATAGTGACATGGCAAAACAAGTTGGAATTTTTCTCGGTGTGGTGCTTGTGCTCATTATCGCGGTGGCGGTGTACGCGTACCAGATGTATCACGCAATGACATCGGTTATTGTCAACGGCCAGGTTATTACCGTGCAAATCGCCAACACGGACGCCGAGCGCACGCAGGGTTTGTCCGGCCACGCGCCACTCGCCGATGACAACGGAATGTTTTTTGTGTTTCCGACTTCCGGTAATTACGGTTTTTGGATGAAAGACATGACATTTCCAATCGACATTATTTGGGTCAACAGTCAGATGCAGGTTGTGCACGTCGAGCCCTCGCTCACGCCCGCGACCTACCCGACAGTTTTTTACCCCGATGCCGACTCGCTCTATGTACTCGAAGTCCCGGCCGGCACCGTGTCACGTTTGAACATCACTGTCGGCGACACCGTGCAGTTCGACGCCAAGACATTGTAGGAAATATGTACCTGGTACTATTTATTTTTCCATGACACAAGCCGAAGCACTCGACATATTGAAGATGGGCAAAAATGTTTTTTTGACCGGACCGGCCGGAAGCGGGAAGACGTATGTGCTAAATGAATACGTGAATTATCTGCGCAGTCACGCAGTCGAAGTTGCCGTGACTGCATCGACCGGCATTGCCGCGACACACCTCGGCGGGATGACCATTCACTCGTGGTCTGGGCTGGGGATTCGTGACCGGCTGACCGACTACGACATCGAGGATTTGATGGACCGGCAATATCTTTTTAAGCGATTTGAGCGAACGAAAGTGTTGATTATCGACGAAGTTTCGATGCTGCATCATTTTCGGCTCGATATGATCGAGTGGATTTGCCGGCAGTTCAAGCGAAGCGAACGACCGTTTGGCGGGATGCAGGTTATCGTGTCGGGCGACTTTTTTCAGTTGCCGCCGGTATCGCGTGGAACACAGTCACAGTCCGAGTTCGCATACAAAGCCGAGTCGTGGACGCGGTCTGGGTTCACCGTGTGCTATCTTTCCGAACAACATCGACAAAAAGACAATGAATATTTAAATATTTTAAATGAGATTCGGCGGAACAGCGTCAGCGAAAAAACGCATGCGTTGCTTGCCAGTCGGATGAACAAAGATCCCGAGTCCGGTGCGGTGCCGACCAAAGTGTTCACACACAACATCGATGTGGATGTCATAAACAACAAACACCTTGATTTAATTTCCGGAAAGTCAAAACAATATGTCATGGTGACAAAAGGACGCGGAATGCTGGCGGAAACGTTGAAAAAAAGTTGCCTGTCGCCGGAAGTGTTGACACTGAAAGTCGGCGCGCGGGTGATGTTTACAAAAAATCAAATGACCATGACCGAAGGCGAGCCGAGGTATGTCAACGGCACGCTCGGCGTGGTGGAAAGTTTCAACTCGTACGGCGACCCGGTGGTGAAAACTGTTTCTGGACACACATTCGACGTGCAACCGGCGTCGTGGAAAATCGACGAGGAAGGGAAAACCAAAGCGGAAATTTCACAGTTGCCTCTGCGCTTGGCGTGGGCCATAACCGTGCACAAAAGTCAGGGAATGTCGCTCGATGCGATGGAGGTGGACTTGTCGAAGTCGTTCGTTGCCGGCATGGGATATGTGGCGCTGTCCCGTGTGCGCTCGCTTGCGGGAATGAAACTGCTTGGACTGAATGATATGGCACTTCGCGTCGATGCCGAAGTGTACGAACGCGACTTGGAATTTCAAAAATTGTCGGACACTGCCGTAGCACGGCTGGCAGACATGTCTCGCGCGGAAATTTCCGCCGAACAAAAATCCTGGATGAAAAAAATCGAGCCCGAGGAAAAGATAAAAATAAAAATTTTAAGAAAAAGACAACCGCTGGAAGCGAGCAGTGGTCGCATGACCAAAAAGAAGGAACAAAAGAAATCAACGGAAGAGCTCACCGAGGAATTTCTGCGTGACGGCGTGCCACTCGAAGAAATCGCAGGCAAAAGGGGATTGAAACAGGAAACAATCGTCTCGCATATCGAAACCTTGCTCGCGGAAAAGCCCGACACTTGCCCGTCCATCGCCTACCTCCGCCAGGAATTCAAACGCGGCGAACTCGACACAATCCTTGAAGCCTTCGCAAAGGCCAAAACAAAAATCCTCGCACCCGTTTTCAACATCCTCACAAAACAGAAAAAATCTCCCACATACCTAAAAATCCGCCTCGCCCGGCTATTCCTCGACAACCGCTGAAAGCGAGCGGTGGTCGTATGACCAAGAGGATTAATATGGTATACTGTGTAGATATGAAAATGGACAAGAATAAAAACCTCATATTCTCTATTGTTGTCGAAAAAGATTCCGACGGCTATTTTGCCGAGTGCCGGGAATTGCAAGGGTGTTACGCACAAGGCACAACATACGAAGAAGCTGTCAAAAATATAAAAGAAGTGATTGAACTTCATATCGAAGACCGTGTTGAACGTGGGGATTTGCGAATCACTCCTCCGGAACAAATTTCTTTAACCACATTTTCTCTTGCTGTTCCATGTCATGTCGCCTAGACAAACACCAAAAAATGCCAAACAACTTATCATTCTGGCAGAAAAAGCAGGATTTGAATTTTCCAGACAAAAAGGTTCGCACATGATTTTCTATCATCCAAAAGGTGTGCGACTAACAATCCCAAACCACGGTACAAAAGTACTTCATCCGAAAATAATAAAAAGTGTGCTGAAAGATATCGAAAGCGTAACTGGTTGACACCTCGGCGAGTTGGTGTAGTGTGATGTGTGGAGGCCAAAAATGGCAGGAGAAAGAACCGAGATATTGCTTTTAGGTCATGATATTCTGGATTCAGTCTGGATTGCTGAACAATTGTGGTCTGCTTATTCTGGAAGTATCGCTATTGAAAGGATTCAAACAGAAGATTTATTTCTTCAGTCACTTCCGCGCATTGTGTGTCACCCCCCGCATGTAATAATCAGTGAGGTTGTTATCGGGTGGACACTTAGTCGGACAAGTCCCGAACCTGAAGGGTACGAAGCTCGTCACGGAATGTATGGCGCAGGCTTCGAGTGTCGTAAACGACTTCTCGAACAAAAGTTTGCAGGCAAAGCACCAGAATGGATTTTCTTTACAGGATATGATCTGGAAAATTTTACAGAGATAACAGATGTACCATTTGTCCAGAAACTAATCACTTCGATTCCAAAACTAATCAAGTTGATTGATGCAACGAGGTCCCGCGAATAGCGGGGCCGTTTTATATCTGAAAATTGAATTTCAAAATCACCACTAAAAATCTCGCCGAGCATACTCATTTTCGGAGACTCCGCAGACCGCGAGCATGGTCTTGTCAACGACCCGGTGCAACACGGGCTCATTGACAAGTCGCGGTCGAGGACAGGAGTGAGTCCTGCGCTGGCAGGACGAGCGTATCCGAAAATGAGTGTGCTCAGTGAGATTTTGAATGTTGTTTACCTGTGGATAACTTCGCTTGCATTTTGGTGGGGAATTCAACTGATTTTGGCGAGCTTCACACTATTTTCATCCATGTTTCTAGCCACATTCTGATGAAACGAGTTGTACACAGCCACTGCTTGACAGCTGCTCGCAAATTTTGGAGTTGACAAGACGAATGGAGAGGAGTATCATGACACTTAACTTCACAGATTGAGTTACGGACGCATAATTGAAGGAAAGGAAAAATTATTGGTTGGTTAATTGATCCTACTATCTTGATTTCCGGAATTTGTTAGGACAACCGCACACAAAATAATAAGCTCTTGGGGAAGAGCTCGTTTGCTTGTGATTTTTTTTGGTTTTGTAAATGTATTTTTTAATAACGTTTTTCTTTTTATAAACATACTATTATATGTCTACACACACACCTGTGCATGCTGGCGCGCGACCGCAAAAGTTTTTCAGTCGGTTCAAAAAACCGCTCACACCCTTGCCAAACTTCGTCGAAGCGCAACTCGACTCGTTCAAGTGGCTCGTGGAAAAAGGTTTGAAGGAAGTGTTCGAGGAATTTTCATCGATCAAAGACTACTCGGAGAAAAAGTTCACCCTCGACTTTACCGGTTTTGAACTTGCTCAGCCGAAATTTGACGAATATTTTGCAAAAGACAACAAACTCTCATACGAAGCGCCACTCAAAGTCAAAGTCAAACTGCGAAACCACATTCTCGGCACCGAAAAGGAGCAGGAGATTTTCATGGCGGACTTTCCGCTCATGACCTCGCACGGCACGTTCATCATTACTGGCATCGAGCGCGTTATCGTGCCGCAACTCGCCCGTTCATACGGCGTGTTTTTCACCGCGGCCGAGGTCAAGGGACGCAAACTGTTTGGCGCGAAAATCATTCCGGCTCGCGGTGCGTGGGTAGAAATCGAATCTGACGCGGACAATACCATTTTCGTGCGCATCGACCGCAAGCGCAAATTCCCTGCCACGACGCTCCTCCGCGTGCTCGGCGCAAAAGACGACGCAGCTATCAAGAAACTTTTTGCCGACAACGCATTTGCCACGGAAGCTATCACAAAAACACTCCTCAAAGACCACGACAAAACCATCGAGGATGCGTATATCGAAATACACAAACGACTTCGCGACGGCGACCTTGCCACGGCGGAAAACGCAAAGGAATTCGTCAACTCGATTTTTGAGTCCGAGCGATACGATCTCTCGCCTGTCGGACGATTTCGTTTCAACAAACGTTTCGGCAAAAAAATGGACGAGAAGGAACTGAAGCGAAAAAATATCACGCTCGAGGACGTCGTGACCATCATCGAACACATCGCACTTTTGAATAATACACCGCATGCCATGGAAGACGATATCGATCACCTCGGTACTCGACGCGTGCGTTTCGTCGGCGAGCTGTTCCAACAAAATATTCGCAAAGGTATCGCGCAAATTAAACGAAATATTCAAAACAGAATGTCGACCATCGACACGGACGTCACGCTGCCGGTGAATTTCATCTCGCCGAAACCATTGCAAACGCGCATCAAAGAATTTTTCACCACGAACTCGCTCTCGCAGTTCATGTCGCAGTTCAACCCGCTCGACGAAATGGAAAACTTGCGCATGCTTTCCGCGCTCGGTCCGGGAGGTTTGAACCGCGCTCGCGCCGGCTACGAAGTGCGCGACGTGCATCCGTCTCACTACGGTCGCATTTGCCCGATCCACACGCCTGAAGGTCCGAACATCGGTCTCGTGTTGCGCATGGCGCTCTACGCTCGCATCAATGATTTCGGCATGCTCGAAACACCGTACGCAAAAGTCAAAAACGGAAAAATCACCGACGAAATCGTCTTTATGAACGCGTCGGAGGAGGAACGATACGCTATTGCTCACGCCGCAACTCCGTATGACGAGGAAGGTCGCATTACAGTCGACGAAGTGGAAGTGCGTCTCGAAGCCAACCCGAGTGTGGTGGCAAAAAACAAAGTTGACTATATAGATGTCTCGACCAACCAGGCGTTCTCCATCGCCACGTCCATGATTCCGTTCCTCAACCACGACGAAGCGCAACGCGCGCTCATGGCATCGAACATGCAGAAACAAGCCACGCCGTGTATCGTGCCGGAAGCGCCGATTGTGGCGACGGGAATGGAAGCGCTCGCGCTGAAAGACACCGGACGATTGGTCACAGCCAGCGAAGAAGGTGTGGTGACGGAAGCGGACAGCATGAAAGTGACGGTCAAAAATACAAAAGGCAAAGAGCAAACATACAAACTCGTATCATTTTCGCGGACGAACGGTTTCACCGCGTTTCATCAGCGACCGGCGGTTTCCGTCGGCGACAAAGTGAAGAAGGGCGACCTACTCGCGGATACGTCGGCGTCGGAGAACGGTCAGTCGGCTATCGGACAGAACATGCTCGTGGCGTTCATGTCGTGGAGCGGAAGCAACTACGAAGACGCGATTATTCTCTCGGAGCGCGTGGTCAAGGATTCCAAATTTACATCGATTCACATCGAGGATTTCACGGTCAATGTGCGTGATACGAAACTCGGACCGGAAGTGACGACCTGCGACATTCCAAACGTCGGCGAAGCAAAACTGAAAAACTTGGCGGAGGATGGCATTATTCGCGTCGGCGCCGAGGTACGCACCGGTGACATTCTTGTCGGAAAAATTACACCGAAAGGCGAGACGCAACTGACCCCGGAGGAGAGACTTCTCCGATCACTCTTCGGCGAAAAAGCTCGCGATGTCAAAGACACGTCAAAACGCATGGAGGGTGGCAAGCGCGGACGCGTTATCAAAGTGCAGGTATTCTCGCGCGAAAAAGGCGATAAGCTCGAGTCGGGTATCATCAAACAAATTCACATCGAGGTGGCGCAGTTGCGAAATGTGTCAGTCGGCGACAAACTTGCCGGACGACACGGAAACAAGGGCGTTATTTCGCGTATTTTGCCGGAGGAAGACATGCCGTACATGGCGGACGGAACACCTATTGACGTTATTTTGACACCGCTCGGCGTGCCGTCGCGACTCAACCTCGGACAAATTCTTGAAATGCACCTCGGTCTTGCCGCACACACACTCGGCTATCAAGCCATCGTGCCGCCGTTTGCCGGTGCAACGAATGATGAAATCAAAGCGGAGCTCGTGAAAGCAGGCTTCGACGAATCGGGCAAAATGAAACTGTTTGACGGACGCACCGGCGAAGCATTCGACCAGGAAATCGCCGTCGGCTACATGTACATTATGAAACTGCACCACATGGTGGAGGACAAAATCCACATGCGTTCCATCGGTCCGTACTCGCTCATCACACAGCAACCGCTCGGCGGAAAAGCGCAGAACGGCGGTCAGCGATTTGGAGAAATGGAAGTCTGGGCGCTCCTCGGTCACGGTGCGGCGCACACATTGCAAGAAATTTTGACCATCAAGTCGGACGATATTACCGGTCGCTCGGCGGCGTTTGACGCGATTGTAAAGGGTTTGCCTATTACTGAACTGAACACGCCGGCGTCGTTCAATGTGCTTCTGAACAACCTGCGAGGTCTGGCATTGGATGTGCAAATTAAACGTTCTGCTGCCGAGCGTCCCGCTGCCGACGTTGCAAGCATTCGTAGCATGTCCCGTTAATTTTTTCGCTTAACCCTTATCACTATGAAACAAAAAACATCACAAAATGACGCCGAGACAATTGTTTTGAAACTGGCGTCGCCGGAGCGAATCAAAGAATGGTCGTTTGGCGAGGTGACCAAACCTGAAACGATTAATTATCGAACGCAACGTTCCGAAAAAGCGGGACTGTTCGACGAGAAAATTTTCGGACCGGACAAGGACTACGAATGTTACTGCGGAAAATATCGCGGTATTCGCTACAAGGGAATCGTTTGTGAAAAATGTGGCGTGGAAATCACC
>CAIXDB010000032.1 GCA_903918125.1 uncultured bacterium
ATATATGACGCGAACAAGTATAAGTTCAATGGGGTCTTTATATGTGTCACTGATTCCCAACAAACACATTTCAATCCCCCCAGGAAAAAGATTACCTGTAATCTCAATAGTAGAAACATCAAGCATATCCCTTGAGACAAGAATCCTCCTTGAAATAGAACTTAGTTCTTCTTGAACTTTTGCCTGAAGTTCAACGCAATGCTCGTACATATAACTCGAAACTCTTTTGCGAAGTGAGTAGTACAAGTAGACAAAGATTACACTAAAAACCGTTAAAACTGCGTATACTAGAACGTTCATTTTTTTCTCCATAGATAACATACCACCAAAAAAATAAAAGTCAAACTAAGTTTAAAAAATCCCCTCACTCCTGCTTTTCTGGAGACTCTCGCAGGAGTTTAGTAAACAATGCATTATCGAGTGATGGGAACACGAGAGAATGTAGTGTTTTCTTGAACGACGAGAGCGAGGAAAAATCGTACCAACGATTTATTCCGTTGACGGAAAAGTAGTATTTGTAACGGGATTTTTAAACTTTACTCCACGAACGTGTACGCTTTCCCCGTCTTGCCTGCGCGACCGGTTCGACCGATGCGGTGAACGTAGTCTTCGTAGGTTGCAGGGATGTCGAAGTTGATGACGTGCGAAACGGCAGGAATGTCCAGTCCGCGAGCGGCAACGTCGGTCGCCACCAAAATTTGCGCGTGATTTTCCTTGAACGCTTTGAGCGCTCGCTGTCGTCCCGAGTTATTTTTGTCGCCGTGAATCGACTCGGCTTTGAAACCGCGGTCGGTGAGCACGCGAGAAAGTTTCTCCACGCCGTGTTTCGTGCGTCCAAAAATCAACACTTTCTGACAATCTTTTTGGTTGAGTAAATCATGCAGAACGTCGAGTTTGTTTTCATCACGCCCGACGCGAATGACATCCTGGTCGACATTTTTCGCAGTGTCGCCCGTTTTGACCGAAATCATGACGGGATTGTGCAGAAACTCGCCGATGAGCGCTTTGATTTCCGGTGACAATGTCGCCGAAAAGAAAAGTGTGTGTCGCGGAGTCGGCATTGCCTTGAGCAATATGCGCATGTCGCCGATGAAACCCATGTCGAGCATTCGGTCGGCTTCGTCGAGCACGACGGTACTGAAGTGCGACAAATTCAACACACCTCGTTCAACGAGATCCTTGATACGTCCCGGCGTGCCGATGACAAACTCGTTGCGGTATCGCAAGTCGCGGATTTGTTTGCCGATGGGAGAACCGCCAACAGCGCAGGTCGAGTACAGTCGCATACCGGCGATGAAACCCTTGAGTTCCTCGTCGATTTGCAAAGCAAGTTCCCGCGTCGGCACCATGATGAGCACATTTTCTTTCGGCTGTGATAACACTTTATGTATGAGCGGAATGAGAAAGGCCGCGGTCTTGCCCGTACCAGTGTTGGCAATACCGACAATATCCTTGCCCGTCAAAATTTCCGGGATGGATTGGTCTTGAATCGGCGTCGGCGTCACGTATCCTTTTTTTATAATATTTGATTTCAAACGTTCATCCACTTCGAAGTCGGCAAACTTGTGGACCGGCACAAACTCTTGCGCCTTCTCGGTCGCCACGGCTTTCTGCACGAAAAGCGCCGGGTTAATGTATTTACCCATGCCTTTGCGTGAAGGTCGCGGCGATGCACTATGCGGTCGTCCGGTGTTTCGATACGACGAATTACCGCCGGAACTGCGTGTTCCGTAGGTTGAGTTTCGAGCCGGTTGGCGAGTCGAGTTCGCAGAAAAACTGCCTCGATTGCCGAACGGCGATCTGATTGACGCGTTAAAAACGTGCGTCGTACGGCTGGTTCGCGCACCACCTCGTGGCGCGCTTTTGTGTGTTCTATCCATAAAATTGCGCGGAAAAATCCGCTTGTGTTGAGACGGTAACCTCCGAGTTTCATGGAGCGAAGTAATAAATTGCTCGCGAAGTTGGAGAACGCGTCTCAAACCGAAACTAGTGAGAATGACTCAATGAAAGAAGTATATACTACTTGGGTTATTTTGTCAACTGGCATTTGGCGTTGAGCTGGGCGAGGTCGTTGGCAGTCGGAGTAATGTTTGTGCTTTGGTTCACTTTGTACATGATGTCGTCAGGATTGGTCGTGTGCACGAAACCGAGGGCGTGACCGAGTTCGTGAGCCAGCACGCGGATAAGTTTGGCGTTGCTCGTGTATTCAAATACATCGATGTGGTTGCCACTGCCGTCCTGCACGTACAACGCTTCGTCGAATTCCCCGTCGGTCGAAGTGGCAATCGTACCCGCGCCGATTTGGTTGTATTGATTTACCGTCACATCGAGTTGTGATGCGAGATTGTTGAGTGTAGCGGCCAACGCATTAATTTCGTCCACCTCGGCGTTGAGTGCCGTTTCGGCTTGTTGTATCTGCGCGTATCCCGCACCCGTCCGCTTGTACATAGCGACCAATCCGTCCAACGCCGTTTTTTTGGCTGTATAGTCGGTTTGCAAGCTCACATATTTTGCTTTGAGCGCATTATACGATGCCTGCGATGTGTCAATGGTCATTCCAAGTTTCTGCAATGTCTGTGTCGCTTGTTGACGATAATCGTAGATGAGATTGATTTTCATTTCACCGCTACTCGTGGCATATGCAAACAGTTCACGTCCGGCAGGCTTTTCCCACACAGCTTTTGCCTGCGTCACATCATTCAGAAAATCGGCTTGAGAAATGCCAAATTGCGGATCAAACGTACCGATACTGTATGTGATCGGCGATTGGCACGGAAAATAT
>CAIXDB010000033.1 GCA_903918125.1 uncultured bacterium
TGCGCTCGCCGGAGTCCAACTCGGTCATCGTGGCACAAATGGTCGCCGACGGTTTGGAGAAACGCATGCCCTTCCGACGCGTGGTCAAGTCAACACTCGAAAAAGTGATGGCAAACCGTGACGTGCTCGGCGTGAAAATCGTTATTTCCGGAATTCTCGGAGGTAACTCGATGGCACGTACAGAAATGCACAAGAAAGGCCGAATTCCGCTCCAGACGTTCCGCGCGGACATCGACTATGCACACTACGAGGCGCGACTTCCGCTTGGAAACGTCGGCATCAAAGTGTGGATTTATAAAGGCGAGATTTTCAATAAGTAAATTTGTAAATAATTTGAAATAAATACCATGTTAGTCCCAAAAAAAGTAAAATTTCGAAAATGGCAGACCATGCGCAAGAATTCCGAGAAAACGGGCGTGGCTTCGCGCGGGGCGACTGTGGCGTTCGGTTCGTTCGGTATCAAAGCGATGGAAGGCAAGCGCATTCGCAGCAACCAGCTTGAGGCGGGACGCAAAGTGCTCTCGCGAACAATCGGCAAGACGGGCAAGCTCTGGATTCGCGTTTTTCCCGATATGCCGTATACTTCGAAGCCAGCCGAAGTGAAGCTTGGAAAGGGTAAGGGTGACCTCGCGGGCTACGTGGCTGCGGTTAAGCCGGGCACGATTATCTACGAAGTCGACGGTGTGACCGAGGCGGTGGCGCGGGAGGCGTTGCGAAAGTCCGGCACGAAATTGCCGTTGAAGACGAAAATAACCGCACGATAGTCAAATCGCAACGTTTAAAAAACTTATATGAAAATGAAAGAACTCACAATTAAAAACGACAAGGAACTGGCAAACCTGCTTTCTGAAAAGCAAACGGCTTTGCGAACCTTTCGTTTCGGCATCGCGGGAAGCAACTTGCGAAACGTGCGCGAGGGTCGCGCGATTAAAAAAGACATCGCTCGCGTCAAGACAATTTTGAATAAATAAATAACATGGAAGCTACAAACACAAAAACACATAAAATCATGGAAGGCGTCGTGACGTCGGACAAAATGAAAGACACCATCGTCGTGTCGGTCTCGCGCTTTGTCAAACACCCGAAGTATGGTAAGTTCGTATCGATCGACAAGAAATTCAAGGCGCACGATGCCGGCAACACCAAGAAAATCGGCGACAAAGTCACGATAGAGGAGTGCGCACCGATTTCAAAGGACAAAAAGTTTCGCGTTGTGAACGCATAACAGCAAGGCAACAATTAAAAAACTACCATGATACAACCACGCTCAATCGTAAAAATAGCAGACAACTCCGGAGGCATGATCGGACGCATTTTTAAAGTGCTCGGCTCGTCGAAGAAGAGATACGCGTCGATTGGCGAGATGGTGGTGCTCTCGATTCAGAAAGCCCAGCCTCGCAAAACGACCAAGAAAAAAGACGTGGTGTACGGCGTGGTTGTGCGACAGAAAGCGCCATTTCGACGCAAGGACGGTTCGTACATTCGTTTCGATGAAAACGCGGTGGTGCTCGTCATGAAAGACAAGCAGGAGCCGATTGCCGGACGCGTCTTCGGACCGATTCCGCGAGAGTTGGGCGAGGTGGGATATCAGAAAATAATTTCGCTCGCACCGGAAGTCGTATAGTCGCGAGAACCGCATATTTAAAAAACTACAATGCATATAAAAAAAGGAGACAAAGTACTAGTATTGACGGGAAAGGATAAGGGCAAAACCGGAACGGTTGCCCGGGCTTTACCTGCGCTCGACCGCATCGTCGTGACCGGTGTGAACATTTCCAAGATTCACAAGAAGGCGCGAAAGAGTGGCGAGAAAGGTCAAATCATCGAGCAGGCGTCGCCGATGCATGTGTCAAACGTGAAGCTCGTTGAAGGCGCGGAACGCAAAGTGAAGGCGCGACCGGCAAAGGCGGAAAAGAAAACGAAGACTGCCAAGAAAACAAAATAAAAAACCAACATGGCAAAATTTAAAAACATTAAAACAAAGACGGCGGAAGCATTTGAGGCACTCAAAGGTGATTTCAAGTACACAAACGCGATGCAAGCGCCAAAGATTGAGAAGGTGATTGTCTCGGCCGGCGTCGGATCGTTCAAAGATAAGAAGAAAATCGACCTCGCAGAAGACCGCTTGTCGAAAATCACTGGACAGAAACCGGTTCGCAAAGGCGCGAAAGTTTCCGTGGCTGCGTTCAAAGTTCGCCAGGGCGACCCAGTGGGCATGATGATTACACTTCGCGGTGCACGTATGTACGATTTCTTGGATCGGCTCATAAACATCGCATTGCCTCGCACAAAAGACTTTCGTGGCATCTCGCCAACCGGTATCGACGAAATGGGCAACTACACACTCGGCATTCGCGAGAACACCATTTTCCCGGAGTCGTCTGACGAAGATTTGAAAGACGTGTTCGGCCTCGCAGTGACCGTCGTGACCAATGTGCACAATAAAAAGGAGACAAAAGCCTTCCTCACCCACCTCGGATTTCCGTTTGCTCCCGACAAGGTTGCAGGGAAAAAGTAGAACGGGTCAAAAGTTTAAAAACGATAAAAGACCTCAA
>CAIXDB010000034.1 GCA_903918125.1 uncultured bacterium
ACGAAGCCGGACACATCACCTACATGCGCACCGACTCGACAAACCTCGGTGCACAAGCGGTGGCACAGATTGTCGATGTGGTGACGAAAAAATACGGCAAGGAATACGTCTCGACACACACGTTTTCCGCGAAAAGCAAAAATGCACAGGAAGCGCACGAAGCGATACGCCCGACACATTTTGCTGTACTCGCCGCCGGGATGAACGACGAGCAGAAAAAATTGTATGATTTGATTTGGCGACGCGCGGTGACTTCGCAAATGAAAGATGCGCAAACATTGCGCACGAAAATTTCGACGAACGTGTCGCATCCGACTGTCACTGAAAAAATTCCGGATTTTTCCATCACCGGTTCGCGAATTATCTTCGACGGGTGGATCAAGGCCGACCCGGCATCGCGCGGAGATGAAGTGGAGTTGCCGAAAGTTTCGATCGGAGAGAAATTGGATGTGCAAAAAATAAACGTGGAGGAAAAACAAACCGAACCGCCAACGCGATATTCCGAAGCAGGTTTGGTGAAAGAGCTCGAGAAACGCGGCATCGGCCGACCGTCGACGTACGCGTCCATCATAAAAACACTCGAAGACCGCGGATACGTGGAGAAAGTGAACAAAGCGCTCATACCGACGGACACCGGCGACGTGGTCTCGTCATTTCTCGAGAAAAATTTTGAACATTACATCTCCGACAGCTTCACCGCCCACATGGAAGACGAGCTCGATGACATCGCCCTCGGCAAAGAATCGTACGTGAAAATGCTAACCGATTTCTACAAACCGTTTTTGAAAGAAGTGAAATTAAAAGACAAGCTCGACAAAGCCACGAACCTCGGCGACGCAGATGCAAAATTCGTCTGCCCGGTCTGCGGCTCGCCGATGATTATCAAACTTTCGCGCGGTGGAAAATTTTTGTCGTGCTCGCGATATCCGGACTGCGAGGGCGCGCTGACCATTGACGGTCACGAAATTAAAAAAGAGGAACCGCTCGGTCTCGACCCGGAGTCCGGCTTGCCCATCACTGTCATGACCGGCAAGTATGGTCCGTACGTGCAGATTGGCGAATACGAAAAAGGTCAGAAGAAAAGACTGAAGAAAGGTGAGACTCGTGCGAAACCAAAAATGGCGTCCATTCCGCGTGGCAAAGATTTGTCGACTGTGACGCTCGCAGATGCGCTCGTGTATCTCTCACTTCCCCGTGTGCTCGGCGAACATCCCGACACGCACTTGCCCATCACTGCCAACGTCGGTCGCTTCGGACCATATATAGTGCATGACAAAGATTTCCGCTCGCTCAAAACTCCGGATGACGTGTACACCATCGAACTCCCCCGCGCGCTCGAAATATTGTCGGAAGAAAAAAAGAAACGCGGGTTTGGCAAGGGCAGTTTTGCAAAAAAGAAAAATAAATAATTTATTCTGAAGATAGTGTCACTTTTCCCGTTTTTCCTTCATACACCATTGTAAAGTGTTGCAAAAAAGTTCTGCCAATAAGTACTCCGTGTTTTTGTCCACCAATAATCAAATCAACACCGGTAAACGCACCGTCAATAGTCATTCCGAGAGCCGGGATATGAACTTGAGCAAGATATACGTTCACTTCATGTTTGCCATGAGCTCCCGACGTGTGTCGGCGATCGATAATGGGTAAATCCAACTGACCGGCCAGTGAATTGTCTATGCAACTTTCTATCGCACCGGTGTCTACCAAACCATTCACACCCAACATTCCCGAAACCGGCCTCGAGCCAATCACGTCTTGTTTAAAATTTTGATCAAAACCGATATCAACCAACAATGTCGGACCATGAAATGCGAGTAGCTGTGAACCCGTCGCAATACCGGAAGTATCGTTGAATCCGCAAGAAATTTTAGGCATACCGAGGTAATTTAAAAACAACTGAAACCGGAAATACAACCGGAGGTGCGCCAACTTGGCGTATGAGATACGGACCGCGTCCAAATTTAGCCACTGCTTCCTTTGATACATCTTGAAATGAATCATGCGCGGAAATAAATTTTGTACCGCGAATAAGCACCCATTTATTCATGTATTTTTTCTCCAACTTATTTTTCATTTTTTCGAATGTTTCGATTTCCTTTTTGAGTTCCATATGCTGACAGTATAATATAGGTAACTTATGATTACAATGAAGAAAGAGGATGAGCAAAGTTGACATAAAGAATATATGGTTGTATATTCTGAACCAGAGGTCCCAAAAATGACGAAGCTATTGGCAGTACGTTTAGCGGCAACACGGCTGGCAGTACAGCTGGCAATTATTGTGGCAGGTGCCGCGGTAGTTGTAGGTTTGTATGTGAGCCTGCGTTGTAAACCTGACACGGAAGAAATATCGGGAGTTGTAGAAAGTGTGGAGTATATTACTCCCAACTCATTTCTCAATGCTTCCTTAATTGTAAGCGTAAATTTTTCGGACGGCAGAATTAAAATCTTCAAAGACGTTGGTTCTGATGTGTTTCAGAAAAAT
>CAIXDB010000035.1 GCA_903918125.1 uncultured bacterium
AGCGGAACGTGAACGTCAACCGCAACGACAACGACTGGAATGACAACTGGTGGTTCGCTGGTCTTCGCAACTCTCTTCATTTCTCTCCTAACTTTTTTCAAATAAGTTTGGAGAGTTTTGTTTTGTCAGTTGCCCGTTCCATCCGCCGAGCATTTTGCCTATCTCGTCGATTTTTAGCGACAGCGCAATGTACTTTTTGTTATCAATTGACTTTGTTTCCCACAAAACCATGAGGAGTATTCGGAGCGTGTCTATTTTTCGTATTGCGAGGCGAACATACGGGTGCTTTTCATCGCGCGGCAGAAATGTGGCGATGGAAATAAACTCGATGCTTTCCACGAATAAATCATCAATTCTCTGACCGAGCGTGTGTTTGTGCAGTTTCGGCAGGAGTGTATAGTAGTTGAACCACAGCAAGTATGTTTCTTTCAATTTTTGAAGCAGTGGCAGTAATTTCGGAAGTGTTCGGGGGGGGGGTGACATTGGTGGTCATTTTTGTGTTGTTATTATTTTTTAAATATCGTAGGCTTTGACCATACCATGAAACCAGTATCGAAACAACCAACGTTTGAAGAAATTATTTCACTTGAAAATCTGCTATCGGCATGGCAGGAATTTATTGTCGGAAAAAAGTCGAGAAAAGATGTGCAGGAGTTTGAATTGCATTTGATGAAAAATATAATTTCACTTCACACTGATTTGAAAAACAAAACGTATACACATGGCGGATACGAAGCATTCAAAATCAACGATCCGAAGCCAAGAGATATTCACAAGGCAAGTGCGCGCGACCGGCTTGTGCACCATGCTGTGTATCACGTGCTGTACCCGTACTTCGATAAGAAGTTTATCGCTGACTCGTATTCGTGTCGCGACAATAAAGGAACGCACAAAGCGCTCGAACGGTTTCGGACGTTTTCAAATCAAGTCTCAAAAAATCGCACACAAGCGGTTTGGATTTTGAAATGCGATGTGCAGAAATTTTTCGCGTCGATTGACCAATCTGTGCTCATTGAAATTTTGGCACAGTATATTTCAGACAGAAATATTTTGTGGCTTTTGTCAGAAATCATTCATAGTTTCTCCTCGATTGAAAAAGGTGTTGGCTTGCCACTCGGCAACCTGACCTCGCAACTTCTCGTGAACATATATATGAACGAGTTCGACCAGTATATGAAACACAGAGTGAAAGCAAAATACTATATCCGCTATGCCGACGATTTTGTCATTTTTTCCGATTCTCGCGAGGAACTGCAACATCTTATTCCGCGCATTCAAGATTTTCTCGAGAACAGGTTGAAACTGTATCTGCATCCAAAAAAGGTTTCCATCACAACACTCGCTTCCGGAGTGGATTTTCTCGGTTGGGTAAATTTCCCTGACCATAAAGTCTTGCGAACCGTGACAAAAAAGAGAATGTTTCGTAACATCGCCGAAGTTGATAAGACTAAAGAGATAGTGCAATCATATCTCGGACTTTTACAACACGGGAACACCCATACGCTCATGCAGAAAGTGAATACTGTGCTATAATACTGTCATGCCTCTCTCGGATTTGTTTGCGCGGAAAAGAGAAAAAATTTCGTTGCTTGTCGATATCGGTGCCGGCTCGGTGACCGGCGCTTTTGTGTCGTACCCGCCCGGGCAGGTGCCGAAACTTCTCTCACGTGCGACGCTTTCGTACACGGGAGCATCGGCGGAAGGCGCCGACACAACGCAGGAAATGTCCGACTGTCTCGATAAAATGCTCACGCAACTTTTTGCGCACCATCAAAAAATCAGCGACGTGTCGGTGATGTTTTCCGCGCCGTGGTGCGCGGTGGAAACGAAACAAATTCACATCGAGCAAAACAAAAAATTTATCATCACACAATCTTTCCTCGATGACATCGTGCGTGTCGAGTCGGACAAATTTCAAAAAGAATTGCATACGCGTGCGGACGACGGTGCAGGGTTGAGCGGGGATGTAAAAGTCATCGAAGAACATCTCTTGCACACACAGGTAAACGGATATGTGGTGACGCAGAGTGTCGGCATGAAAACAAACGTCTTTGACCTCTCCGTACATCTTGGCTGTGTCGGGCAGGCGGTGTTCGACGCCGTGGTCAAAACTATTTTTCACCATACACATCTCTCGCACGAAAAAATTCATCCGCAAACTTTTTATTTTGCCTCGTATTCGGTCATGTATTCCTTGTTTCCCATCGACTATGTGTACATGGATGTGCGAGGCGAAGCGACCACGATACTGCTTGTGCAAAATGGCTTGCCCGCGGGTACAGTTTCCTTCCCGTCCGGTGTGCGCTTTGTCGTGCAAAAAGTGGCAACCACTTGCAAAGTTTCCGATGAAATCGCAATGTCAATGATCCACACGGTTTTTTCGGGCAATGCGGACGACGAGTTGTCGCAAAAAGTAAAAACTGTCATGGAAGATGTGGAAAAGGAATGGGCGATTTATTTTGAGGATGCACTCGTGTCGCTTTCCCCGCGACTCGCCTTGCCGTCAAAAGTTTTCTTGTTCGCTCCGGCGGATTTTGCACCGTTGTATCAGGAATTTTTGTCGCTTGCCAAAACGGACGCCACCGCCGTGTATCGGAAAAGCATGCACGTCACACCGGTCACACCGGACATGTTCGCCGAGCGTTTTACAAACAACCCGCGCGAGCCGTTTGACGCGCACATTGCCATTTCTTCGATTTTTTCAGAGTAATCAACAGTTTTTTCTTTGCATTTGCCCGACAGTGCGATACAATGAGTGCAGTACAAACCCATGGCAAAAAAAACTTTTCAAGATGTGGTTCCGCCGCAACGTTCGATACGCAACGTTGAGCTACCTTCGCGCCGAATGCAAAGTTCGCAACCCGTTCCGCCGGCATTTGCGCAGGACGATTCGAAAAAATTTGAAAAAAAAGTGGAGATGAAGAAAATCGTTTCCGAACCTGCACCGGACATCTCGCCTGTGCAACAGTCACGACCGATTCCGCCACCGCCAAGGTTTGTCCCGCCAGTGTCTCCTGTGCCACCGCCGGTTGCTCCGCCGTCGTATACCTACACATACGACGACGAGCCGAAAAAATCTTCTCGCGCCATGTTGTGGGTTGCCTGCGGGGTTCTGCTTGTCGCGGTCGCCTTTGGCATTTCCGCCTTTTTCAAAAGTGCAAAAATCACCGTCACACCTCGCAACGAAACGCACGCCATTGGTTCGCTCGTGGGAACGCTCGTCGCTACAAAAGACGCCACAACTGGTCTCGGCTTTCAAGTGGTGACCGTGACGGACAACGCTCAAACCCAAGTAACGGCTTCCGGTTCGCAACAAGTCAACACAAAAGCCACCGGCACGATTATTATTTACAACTCTGGCACGGCATCGCAGAAACTCATCGCCACGACACGTTTCGAAACTTCGGCGGGGTTAGTGTATCGTCTGAATGCGCCCGTGACTGTGCCGGGCGCGACCGGCTCGGGTAACAAAGCGGTGCCGGGAAATGTCTCGGCGCAAGTCACAGCGGACGCAACCGGCACATCATACAACATCGGCTTGTCGGATTTCACCTTGCCGGCGCTCAAAGGTACGTCGAAGTACACTACCATATATGCGCGCTCGAAAACGCCGATGACCGGAGGCTTTTCCGGCACGGAGAAATCAGTGGCGACGAGCGATGAAACGTCCGCAGACGCCACGCTTCAGTCACAACTCCAAACGTCGCTGACCAAAGACATTACCGCGCAGATTCCGGCAAACTTCGTGATGTATCCGAGCGACGTGACGTATTCTTTCGCGCCGACCGTCCAAGCGACGAGCACCGACGCGACGGGTGACAACGCAACGTCGGCAATTTTGCAAAAGCAGGGAACCGCGCAAGCCATTATTTTTGATCGCACGGCACTTTCGCAGGCAATCGTGGCAAAAGTTCTGCCGGATGCGACGAGCTCGGCAGTCATTATCGACAACCTTGACACGCTTTCGTTTGCGTATGCCACCACTTCCACGATGTCCGCTTCGTCGACTACACCAACCACAGCACTAACCGTCGTGCCGGGACAAATTTCTTTCACCATGTTGGGCGACGCGCATTTTGTCTGGACGCTTGATGAAAACAGTTTGAAATCCGACCTACTCGGTTTGACGAAAACGCAAGCTCAAGCACTCATTGCCGGCAAATATCCGGCCGTGCAGGAAGCCTGGATCCAAACACAACCATTCTGGAACACAACCATCCCGCTCGACGCCGGGAAGGTGACACTGACGAACACACTCGATAAATAAATTAAAGGATGGGCATCATCCACACGAGGATGATGCCCATCCTTTTTGCAAACAAAAAGCCTTGTTCGGGACGCACGATTCACGTGCGGGGAACAAGGCCTGTGGACACATTCGAGCATGGTCGGCGCTTTCTACGAAAACATCCTGAAAATCGCGCGACCGATAACAAAGAACAAAAAGAAGATTCCCCAGGCACCGATGAACATCAGAATGTCTAACCCCAGTATCCGTAGCCCTACGTACATCGGTGAATTCCCGTTTTCTTCGCGCATGCTACCCTCCAGTTACAAATAGATGATATAACGTTTAGTTTATTGTGTCAACTCACGCGAAAAATGTGGAAATCCGATGTGTCCTTGTGGTATGATGTGAATACTATGTTGGACATAAAATTCATACGAGAGAATAAAGACTTGGTGGCGGCTGGGGCGGTGAAGAAACATATTGAGTTCGACGTGGAGAAACTTATCGCACTCGACGACAAGCGCAAGGAGCTCATCGGTTTAATTGAGAAAAAACGCGCGGAGCAAAACGCCGTGAGCGACAAAATCATCCACGTGATGGATCCTGCGGAAAAGCAAAAAGTTATTTCGGAAATGCAGGCCTTGAAAACCGAATTGCAAAAAGAAGAGGAAGAACTGAAGACCGTGATGCACGACTGGCAACTGGCCATGGTGTCCGTGCCGAACATTCCGGACATGTCCGTGCCGGAGGGCGAGAGCGACGCGGACAACAAAGAAATAAAAATATGGGGGGCGCCTCCAAAATTTGATTTCGAGCCGAAGGGTCACGTCGAGCTCATGACCGCACTCGGTATGCTCGACGTCGAGCGCGGAGTGAAAGTTGCCGGTTTTCGCGGATATTTTTTGACCGGTGACGGTGCGCGACTGGAGTTTGCCTTGTGGCGTTTCGTGCAGGATTTTTTTGCAAAAAAAGAAGGTTTTGTTCCGATGATTGTGCCGTCGATGCTTCGTCGTGAGCCGTTCATGGGCACCGGCTATTTGCCGCAAAGCGAGGAGGATTTATTTAAAACACAGGACGGCGAGTATCTTTCCGGAACGGCCGAGGTTGCCACGATGGGATTTTACATGGACGAAGTGTTGGAGAAAAAAGATTTGCCGATTAAAATTTTGTCTTTTTCGGACGCGTTTCGGCGTGAGATTGGCGCACATGGCAAGGATACAAAAGGCATTCTGCGCGTGCATGAATTCTACAAGTTTGAGCAAGTGGTGCTCTGTGAAGCATCGCACGCCGACTCGGTCAAATACCATGAGGAGATTCAGGCAAACACTGAAGAGTTGACGCAAGCACTTGGTTTGCCATATCACGTAGTTGCGAATTGCGGAGGGGATTTGGGTCTCGGGCAGGTCAAAAAATATGATATAGAAGTGTGGATGCCGTCCGAAGGAAAATATCGCGAGACTGGCTCAGCGTCATACTTTCATGATTTCCAAACACGCCGACTGAATATCCGCTATCGCGACGATGACGGAAAATTAAAATTTGTTCATTCGCTCAACAACACCGCGCTCTCCGGCCGTCCGCTCATCATGATTGTCGAAAATTTCCAGCAGGCCGACGGCTCGATAAAAATCCCCGAAGTCTTGCGACCGTACATGAACGGCCAGGAAGTAATTGCGAAAAAATAACATGGCGGGACACACCTTCTCTCATCGGGAGGAATATAAAAAACACAGGCGAAACATTCGGCTGATTCGCATCGGGATTGCGGCGTGTGCGGTCGTCGTGCTCGTCGGTGTGGCGTCATACGTTGCACACCGACCGTCACTGCGCGTGTCGCGAGTGGAGCTGTCCGGCGGTGTGCTTGTGGCGCAAGCTGATGTGGAAGCGGAAACGTTGAATTTTCTCTCCGGCTCGTATCTCTGGCTTTTTCCCAAAAATAATATTTTTTTGTATCCGCACGGTGCACTCGAGCGCGATTTGCAGGAACATTTCAAACGCATCGACACTATCACCGTCGGTCGCGGTGCGGATTTTCACACGCTCGTTGTGACGGTGACGGAGCGCAAACCTGTCGCGTTGTGGTGCGACACGGTGCCGGGGGCGGTTGCTCTTGCGACGTCGACAAACTCAACGCAATCCGCGCAGTGCTATTTCATGGACGATCAAAGCACGATTTTTGCCGTGTCACCCGACTTTTCCGGTGATGCATATTTTAAATATTACGGCGATATCTCGACGACCAGTCCGATTTCGGCAAATCCCATCGGTGCGCAATACATCGCATCGAGTACGCTTTTTGCCGAGCTGTCGCAGTTTGTAGATTTCACGACCAAACTCGGTTTGCATCCCCAGTACATTGTGGAGAATGACAGCGACGACTTCGCACTGGCTATCGCCGGTGGCGGGCACATTTATTTTGATACCGATGAGCCGTTCACACAAATCACTGGTAATTTGCAGGCGCTTCTCGCTCGCACGCCCGCGCTCATGCCGTCTCCGACACGCAACTTGCCGGTGGAGTACATCGACCTACGGTATGGCAACAAACTGTTCTACAAACTTTCGGGCACCGCCAGCACGTCGAGTGTGAATCAATAATTCGAATTTCAAAACCTTGCACATACTTTCCGAAGCAATCTGTCTGGCGAAGCTTCGCCAGCGAACTTCTCGTCAATCAAGAAAATAATCTCCTCGGCGTGTGCCACGCACGCCTG
>CAIXDB010000036.1 GCA_903918125.1 uncultured bacterium
CGGATACGCGACTGTTTTGCGCGCATGCGAAATGCCACTTCGACAAATTGTGATGAATTGCGGAAACGGCGATGAGTCGGTTGTGATTCAAGAAGTTCGAAAATTAAAAGGTAACAGCGGATATGATGCGCTCAAAGGTGAAATTGTGTCGGATATGTTCGTCGCCGGCATTATCGATCCGGTCAAAGTGACACGTACCGGTTTGCAGAACGCGTCGAGTGCTTCGGCGATACTTCTCACCACCGAAGTGGCCGTGGCGGAGGAACCAAAGGACGACAAACCCGCAGGAATGGGTGGCGGGATGGAGTATTAGTTTGATTTGATATTTTCTGTTGATATGATAAGGTTTCCAAAGAGGGTAACCGCTTGACTTAAGAAGCTCGAGAAAAAATACGTGCACAATATGCAATGATTAGGGTTGACATTCTGATTGCCAAAAGAAATTTGATAGCTCAGGAACAGCAACTTGAAGCTTTGCAACTAAAATGTGGTCACATGGAAACTGTTTGCTATGTTCCCGGAAGACTTGGGGCTGTCGCTCGACCACCTTTTACTGTTTGCTTGGACTGTGGATTTATGAAGGAGGAAAGTTGAATAATCTATTGCGAGTATGGACCACGTACGGTCTGTACTCGCAATTTTGCATTATGATATACTTGTCATATGAAAAAAGTTGCTCCGAAAAAAGAGATGACGCTCGATGATCTCGCCGGAATGGTGGCGAGAGGATTTAGTGATGTAAATGAAAAAATGGATCGAGGTTTTGCGAGTGTGAATGGAAGATTAGATAAAGTTGAAGATAGATTGGAAAAAGTGGAAGCTACACTTGAGAAAGTTGAAAATCATCACGGGCGTAGACTCGACAACTTGGAGGACAAACACAGGATCGTTGCCAGTGCGTTTGATAAAAATTTTGACATCAAATTGGCAAAATAATTTTGAAAAACCATGACTCGACCGGAAATACAAGACAGGGAATTGCATCGCATCACGACCACGACGCTTGTGTACAAGCCGGACCACACCTATCTCATTACCAAACGCGCCATGCACAAAAAGTCGCATCCCGGAAAATGGACAATTCCTGGTGGAGGACTGACAGTCGATGACTACATCGATACGCCCGAGTCCGAGCATGGCAAAAACTTGTGGTACGGTGCGCTCGAAAAATCTTTGCGACGCGAAGTGAAAGAGGAAGTTGGTCTGGAATTGGGCAAGCCGGAGCTCATCACCGACCTGACGTTCATTCGTCCCGACAATATTCCGGTCATTTGTTTCAGTTATTTTGCGCCGTACATTTCCGGCGAGGTGGATATCACGCAAGACGATGACACAACTGACTTCGCGTGGGTCACACTCGAACAGGCAAAAGAATACGATTTGATTCCCGGTATTTGGGACGAAATTCGCCAGACGGATGAGATTTTGAAAAAGAGGGTTGCGTGATGTTTCGATGTGCGTTACAGTCGGGGCAGGAGATTTGTACATTATGAAAACACGACGTGTCGCGAGAAAATATACAATTGCACTTCGCGATCGTGACTATGACATTCCGCAGAAAGAAGGTTTTGATGTGGAAGTTCGCGACGCAGAAGACCCCGTTGAATTTGTCTACGGTCTCGTCGCGACACTACAAAAAACGATCGAGAGACTGTTGAGTAAAAAGAAGTATTCCGACAAGCTTCGGGCGGGGGCAGATATTCTCGCAATTGCTAGGGAACTTATCAAGCTCGAAAAGGTTAGCATCGAAGATACCAAGAGATTGAGAGTTAAGTTGGCAGAAGATGAAGATGTTGGTGAGTATGACGCTCAGCGTGTCGCGGTGTATACTCCCATTGAATAGTTTCTACGATAGCCCTTGCGCCACTAACGCAAGGGCATTATCTTTTTTCTGTATTTTGCTCTATAATCCAGAAGTACAAAAATGGTTAGAAAGTGCATAAAGAGGAACCGTCGGATAGCGGTTTATTCCACCACCTTGGAAAGGTGGCATGCCGAAAGGCATCGAGAGTTCGAATCTCTCCGGTTCCGCA
>CAIXDB010000037.1 GCA_903918125.1 uncultured bacterium
ATGAGGTCGCCGAAAAACCATTTGTAAAGTTTGTCACGGTTATCTTTGACTTTGACAGAAGCCAAGTCCTCCAAGTCGTCGCAGATGATGAGATCGGGACGATACGATCCATGCTTCATACCGCGGACAGAAGTGTCGAGTGACACCGCCGTAATGCGCGCGCCGAATTTCGGAATGACAATGGAGTTGGCTCGCCATTCGTCATCCGGCTCATCGAACGGTCCGAGTTCGCGTTTAAGCAATTTGTTGTCGGTCAATTCGTCTTTGATGTTTTTGAGTGTCTGCCGCGCTTGAGCTTGAGTCTGGCAAATAATCAGGATGAACTTTTTGTGCTGTTCTCCAATAATTGACCAAATTGGGTAAGCCAAAGCCATGATTGTACTTTTGGCGCTGCCACGAAAAGCTTCGATAACCAGAAATTTCAGTGAATCGTCCTGCGCTAGTTTGAAGAGCTTTTGCTGAAAAGGCGCGGTCGGATATTTGGCGTGATCGTGAAGGTAGATGTGGAAGAACAGAGAGTGGTCACGCTGTGTCGCCGCTCGGCGCAGTTTCTTGATTTTGAATGTCTCCACCAGTTCCGGGGGAAGATTCTGTGTGTGATTCGTCATGATTTTTATTGTTAGTTTTGTTAATTTCATTTTCGTCGCTCTCGTCTTGCTCTTGTGATAATCTCCACGCCGCGAGGCCACTGAGCATTTTCTCTTCCTCTTCCGGTGTGAGGGGATCATCCGGTTTTTCGCTTTCAATTTTGATTTTGTCGGCAAAGGCCGGGTGTCGATGTGTCAGCCAAAACTTCGTCAAATCCTTGTCTTGATTTTTAATTCCAACAACAACATTTGACTCGGCCGCACCGTTAACCAGATCGATGCCTTCCTGAATGGCCGCTCCGGCTTCGGTGGCAAATGCCGGATCGTCCTGACACCAGCGATAGAAGGAACTTTTGCTGATTCCGGTCTTGCGACATGCCGCCAAGACGATGTGGTTTTCTCGAAGCGCTTCTAACATTTTATTTTTGCTGTCTTTTGTTTTCATATCTTTTTTGGAGTTATTCCTGTAACTCTGGTTATGCGGTTCAAAATCACTGCGGTGTATACAGAACTTTTTTCCATCAGTCGGAATCTGCGCCCGAGCTTCCACGCAGCCACCGCAGTTGAACCGCTTCCTCCAAACGGCTCGACCACAATATCGCCGCGTTTGGTTAAAACTTTTATGTACGGAATTAATAATTCAAGTGGTTTCGTCCCGAAAATGATTTCCTGACCGGAAGACTTTTTGTCGGCTGCAATGTGGGAAATGAAATCCGTCGGGCAAATCTTTTTGCCTTTTTCGTACGATTCCCAGTGAGGTGAGCCGGTTGTGGCAAACAAAGCGTTGTCATATTCATTCTGGAAAAGTTCGTCGGACTCCGGTTCGAGATTGAGCGCAACATTCCCGTGAGAGCCGACTAGGGCTATATCAGTTTTGTTGAAGAAGCGAAACTTGGAGGAAAATCCTTGCATTCTGTTTGGCACATGCCATGTGATTGTATTTCTGTATTTCCAATGCTTCTCCATCTCCGTCCAAATGGTTTTGAGATTTTTCGGATTCTCAAATATGATGATGGAAAAATCTTTTTTCTGGATTGCGGCGATACTGGCCATCCACTTTTCGGTGAAGTCAGGTGGTAGAACATCC
>CAIXDB010000038.1 GCA_903918125.1 uncultured bacterium
AAATGCTGAATCGGCTTTTCGAGCGCGGTCTGCACAGAAGTCATATAGTGCGTTTGGCCGGTTTGGGACATGGTGTAAAAACCTTGCGCGTCTTTGAAAATTTCAACGCCGAGAAAAAGAATCGGGATGATGATAAACAGCAACACGAGCAACACGACGATGAGTGCCGACATGTTGCGCTCGCGCACGACGCGCTGAACGCGTGTGTAGACGGGATGGAGCAACACGGCCAGCACGATGGCGAGCACGATAATCGGCACGAACGGCTGGAATACGAAAAAGGTCAGCAATCCGACGATTGCAAAAAGTATGGCAAATGAAACAAGTTCTAGTTTTTGTGGGCTCATTTTTTTCTATTTTTATTTTTTTTAAAAAAGAATGACAAAAACGGCAACGTGGCGAGCCTGTCTATAATCTCTTCTATTTGTTTGGCGACGACCGATGATGTGTTTTCAAAATTTTTGGAAATTTCCTTGAGTTGTTTTGTGATTTTGACCAAGTTGTACACCACGAGCGACGACAGCACGCCAAGCACGATGATGGCGAGAGAAATAACGAGATAAAACAACGTTTGCGAAAATATGAGGGCTGTTTCCATATACCATATTGTACCATATACACAAAAAGCGCCACAAGGGTATTTCCTCAGGCACTTTTTGCAGTCGATAAAAACTACATTGACGACGGCATCGGCGCCGAAGTCTTGCACATTGCACAGTTTCTCTTGTGCGTAAATGCTTCATACAATGCGGACAAACCGACGAGGATGTAGATAATTTGTGCCACGGTTGGTCCCAGATAATTGGCCAAATTCCAGCTCGAATAGAATCCGACGATAAGCCAGTTCAATCCCCCGATGATGAGGAGAATGAACGCGATCATGTGTAAAGATTTCATAGTGTAAATATCAAAATATGCTATCGACCTTTATATAAGTATACAGTATATTGCACAAAACTCCGCATAGGGTTGTCCACAGAGGTAGTTGACAGGGACATTGTATTTGGTACAATAGCTGTATTACGACGAAAAGGGGTCCGAACGGTTAACTACCTAAGGCACCCTTTTCTTTTGCCTATTTTTCCTTTAATACTTGCGTCATCCAAATAAGCAAAGAATTTGTTTGATAAACTTTTGTATAAGGATGAACTGTTTATACGACTTGGAAACAGTACTTTTTCAAACTTGTTTTCCTCAATCAAAAAATCAACCAGTATTTTATAATCGCCATCACCGGAAACCAAAATTATCTTTTCAAAATCTTCATTTTTGTAGAGCCTTTTCATTACTGAAAAAATAATGTCTGAATCGACGTTACCTTTCTTTAATCCAAGCATTATGTGACTATGCTTTTTGAACACCAATATAAAACCTGCTTGTTGTATTTCTTCGTATAGTTCTTGTTGGGTACTATCCATATATCCTAGATAGTAGTACGCGTGACCGACATGATATTTTCTTTTGAGATAGAAGCGAAATCTCGCAAGCTCAACTTTCCACGGATCAACTTCTCGTTTTGCGGTAGCCATGTACAAATTTTGTCCATCGATGAACGCGTAGTTTTTGTTTTTTCTGTCCATGTATATAGTTTATAACACTTGCAACAAATCTCACGTGTAGTTATCCACAGACAAAGAAAAAGCCCAACCACAACGGTCGAGCCTACATAACAAATCGGTTATGTTCGAAGTTTTACAACAAAGTTACTGCGAATGCTGCCAATTCGTCCCAGGTACGGAAGTTTGCTTCTCGTCCGAGTTCGTGCCGAACCAACGTGCGCATCTGTGCGATTCTATCGTCCAGATGTGGAATGTCCGGCTCGGCAGGTAATTGCTGTGCCATCTGTTCCAACTCTTCCCATGTGTAGCGACTGCGATTGATCCACCATGGAATGGTGGATGTCACGTTGTACGCCCAGTGTCGTCGGCAGGCTTGCTCTACAATGTCGCGCATCGCATCCACTTTCGTGTTGCTGTGCATCGCACTACGATAGCGAAACGAGCGGTTGGTTTGAAATGGTTTTGTATCCGGATACAACTCGACATGAGTTGCAAACAGATTTTTTTCAACCTCTGGTGCGTAGCGAGCAGGACGCCATCGTCCCGACTTGATCGTCAGAATGTTGCGACCGTATTTCTCGATGAAGCCGACCCAGCGAAGTCCCTCGTACAGAGGCTCGCTCGGTAGCCCAACCATAAGAAACGCGTGGGTGTGAATGCCGGCGTTACGGAAGTTTTGCAAAATCTCATCGTAGCCTTCCGGGTTATTCCATTGCTTGTGGATCTTGAAGAGTGTCTCTTTGCAGAGAGTTTCGAGACCAAGCTGAACCGAGCGACATCCTGCCTCGTAGAGGTCTTTTGCTATCTGTGGATCAAGAAGATTGTTCGTGATCGTCAGATAGCATTGCCAGGTTGCGTCGTATCCGATCTTGCGAAGTTCCTTTCCGAGTTCAACTTGTGGTTTTACATGGAGAAGTTCATCAACAACGTCGAACTTGCGCGCACCGAGCGATTGCATGTTGAGCGCGATCTGCCGAGGCGAGATCGAACGAGGCTTTTCCTTGGGCTTGTCGTTGAGACGACCGGCGGCAAAGGTATCGCTTTGAGCGGGAATGGCGCAGAAATCACAGGCCATTGTGCAGTGCGACTGTGTGTAGAGCGTTGGAATGATTTCTGGTGCCCATTGCTGTGCACCACCATCGAGTGCTGGCGGAGGAAGTGTTTCAAATTCCGTCGGATTTGTTGTCCGTGAATTTTTCACCACTTCACTCGGTAGCCACCTCGAGTCTTTCCAGATCGTTCCTGTTGCCGTACTCGGATCTAGTGTGTCTGCGATATGTTGCAAGGGTTGAAACCCTTCGGCGTATACCACAGCATCGAGATGTTTGAACAACTCAATGAACTCGTAATAGCTGTGCGGATCGGGCATCCTTCCGAAGAAGTTACCGCCGACAACGACGACACAGTTCGGCATTGCATCCTTGACCATTGAGGCCAAGACTAGCGCCGGAAACAGTTGTCTTTCATCGCCAACAGAAATGCCGTAGACATGCGGATTGAATTCGCGAGCCACTGGAATCTCCACCTCGTTAAAGTATGGATACCAGAGATTGTTCTCGCGATCAGCAATCGCATTCAGAGCACCACGGATAGTGCCGTCTTGATACTGCGATTGATAAACCACATTGTTGCGTTCGAAACGAAACTTGTGCTTTGTCTGAATAGACTCGGACGTTCGCTCGAAGATTTGGCGTGCTTCATACAGGTCGTGAACAGTGCTGTCCTTTGACCTGATGAGTGCGAGTGCTCTCGACACATCCGTCTTGTTTTGAGCAAGCAAAATGTGTTCGAGCCCGATGATGTGTCCCCACCTCTGCTTCACCTCGTGTCCGTCCTTGCGGAGAACAGATGTGAGTTGTGAGACCCCGCCTGGCGTGTGCCAGACAGTTCCGGCGGGCGGATAGTACAGCATCACTTTGCGTTGTATGCGGATTCGACGCGAGTATTGATCGAACAGCACAACACAAAGCATGGGTTCCGGTTTTGTTGCTGTGAACTTCCGAAGCGAGATTTTTACATACGACCTCGGAGTGATTGGTGTGTGAAGCGGACCTTCTACTAACCCGTTCGGTCTCTTCTTGTAGGAATAACCAGTATACGGGATCACTATGTGCCCATGAACTTCGATTGATCCGTTTACCGGAATGAATTTGTAACTTCCATCCAGAAAACTGACCATGGTCGGAATCGGATCGCCGTAGGCATTGATCCATTTGAAGTCCTTCCATTGCAGTGTCTCTGCCCGCCCCACATCAATGTTAACGAGTGAGAGGATGCATAGAACCGCTAGGAAGGTCGTAAACTTGTTGTGTTTCAAAGAGCTTTTCTCCTTTTTTGGATTTGAAATCTTTCAACACTATACTATATTTATATGAAAAAAGCAAGTAGCGCCCACGTGAATCAGATTTTTCCTATCGCCCGTATTTCGCAATGTTTTTGAGGTGATCGGCGTATGTGACGGCGTAGTGCATCGTGCCGTCGCGACCGGAAAAGAAATACAAATAGTTGTTGGTGGCGGTCGGCGAGATGGCCGAGGTGATGGAGTCGAGCCCGGGGTTATTGATGGGTGTCGGTGGTAGGCCGGCATATATATATGTATTGTACGGCGAGTCGATTTTGAGGTCGGCAGCGCTCAACTGGTATGTATTTTTGCCATTTATGTACATAAAGGTCGAATCGACTTGCAAGGGCATGCCAAGTGTCAAACGCTTCCAGAGAATGCCCGCCACGATTTCCCTGTCGGTCGTCGTTTTGGCTTCGCCTTCGAGGATGGACGCCATAGTGATGATGTCGGCGAGCGAGACGTGTTGAGTCGTTTCGAAATTTTCGATCGCCGGCATGAGTGTCGCCGTGCTCGTGTCGAAATTCGCCCGCATGGTGGAGATGACTGTCTGCGGTGTGGCGAGCGGTGAAATAAAATACGTGTCGGGGAATAAATATCCTTCGTCACCTTTTGCGTACGCCAAAAATCCGGCCGTGTCGAAACGCGGAATGCGGGTGCCGAGCTCATCCGAAATTTGGTACACATTCCAACCCTCCGGAACGGTCACCTTCACCGGTTGCAGGTGAAAACTTCCGCGCACAAAACGTACGGCGAGCGCGAAGACGTTGTCCGGTTTGTCGAGCAGGTAATCCCCCGCCACCACGCTTTTTTCGCCACCAAAAAGAATGACCGCGCTGCGAAAGATGAGCGGGGAAGAAATGACATGGTCGGCGCGAAGCTCGTTCGTCACCGAAATGAGCGACGTATCCGCCGGAATGGTCACCACCGTGCCAAGCGGAAAATTCCCCGGCGGTGCGGTCAGCGCAACGTACACCCATGCGCATAAAACCACAAAAATAAAAATGGAAAAGCCCAGGAACTTTTGTTTTTGGGGCGCATCGCGCAGTGCGTGAAGACACGAGCGCGAGGAAATTCGCCATCGGGCGAATATTCCGGCGACACAAAAGCAAGCAGGTTTCGGAGTGTGATCATCCATCATTGTGGCAAGTTAGCCGGCGCTTCGCCCTTCTTCGAAGCGATACGCTCGACGGTTGGCGTCATCATGGTGATGAGACTTGGGAAGTGATACAGTGTGGCGAGCTCCTCGGTGTTCAACACAAAATGCGGACGTTTGAACGGTGCATAAAAATACGCACGGCGTTTGTAGGCGTCGAGCATGTC
>CAIXDB010000039.1 GCA_903918125.1 uncultured bacterium
GAACGCCTTCGTGCAAGACTGGTTGTCCAATAAATTTCACAACACCATTCTCAAATCTCTCCGCCGATTGTCGGGCACCGTGCAGTCACTCCAATATTGCATCACTAAAGAAGCGGTGCAGGAAAAACCCGAAGCGCAAAAAATTCCAACAATCAACAAAGAGTTGCCGATGCAGGATTTCTACATCAATAAAGACGACAATCTTAACCCGCGCTACACATTTGAATCCTTCGTCGTCGGGCCGTTCAACGAGCTGGCTCATGCTGCGGCGCAGGCAATTGTCAAAAAACCCGGCATTGTCTACAATCCGCTTTTTGTGTACGGCGGAACAGGTCACGGCAAGACACACCTCATACAGGCGATAGGGAACCATATAAAAAACGCCGGGTCGCGCAAAGTTTTCTACACCACGTCCGAGAAATTTTCCCAGGAATACGTCAATGCGCTTCAATTGAACCGTCCGAATTTTTTCAAAGAAAAATATCGCAAATACGATGTGCTCATCATGGATGATATTCAGTTTTTCTCCGGCAAAATGAAAATTCAGGAGGAGTTGTTTCACTTGTTTAATCATCTCTACGACAACAACAAGCAAATTATTTTCTCGTCCGACAAGCATCCGTCGCTCATTCAGGATTTGGAAGACCGGCTGACATCGCGTTTCTCCGCCGGCATGATTGTGGACATCCCGACGCCGGACGCCGACTCGCGCGCAGCGATTATCCGCAACAAAGTCAGCTTGAGTCAGTATCCGCTGTCAAAGGAAGTGATTGATTACTTGGCGTATTCGGTTGTGGGCAACATTCGCGAGCTCGAGGGAATTATAAACGCCATTGTCTGCCAGTCACAACTCAAAGAAAAAGAGTTGTCACTCTCCGACGTCAAAAATTTCATCAAAAACAATACCAAACCGAAAAAGATGGTCTCGACCAAGGAGGTGGTGAAGACTGTGGCTGAGTTCTACAACATTGAGGAACAGCTCATATACGACAAAACGCGCAAAAAGGAGATCATCAAACCGAGACAAGTCATTATGTACATTTTGCGCGAGGACTTTAACATTTCATATCCGGCAATCGGCGAAAAACTCGGTGGCCGTGACCATACCACCGTCATGCATTCGTGCGACAAAATCAAAAATGATTTGAAATTGGATGAAATGTTGGGTCAGGAAATCACACAACTGCGCTCTATACTTGTGTAAAAGTATGTGTATAGTTATGTGGATAACCCCTTCATAAACTAACGGGATGGCGTAGAATAAGAAGGGGATAAGGGGTAGTTCTTAAAAAATTGTCAGTTTAATAACAAAAATGGATTGAGTTATGCACACGGAAAATCCAGAAATACGGCTATAACTAATAACATTTCAGACTTCTCCAGTTACACACACCATAATAGTATTTGAATTAAAATTTATAAAAGAAAACCATGAAAATAGAATGCATTAAAGAAAAGTTGGCGGGAGCGTTGCAGAGAGCGGAAAGAATCACCAGTAAAAGCATTACCTTGCCGATACTGAGTTGCGTACTACTCGACGCGCACGACTCAGTGTTGGTCATTACCTCAACCAATCTCGATCTCGGTATTGAAATCAAATTACCGGTCAAAGTGCTGGAACCCGGGAAAGTTGCGGTGGCGGGAAACGTACTGAATAATTTCATTGCCGGATTGACAAATGATAAAAATGTCACACTCGAGGAAGAGGGCGGAAATCTCAAAGTATCCACGAAACATTCGCATTCACTCATTAAATCTTTCCCCATCGACGATTTTCCGAGTATTCCGCGAGTGTCGAATGAAGTCTCACTCAATTTTAATGTGTCTGATTTTATAAAAGGATTCAAGTCGGTGGTATACAGTGCCTCGGTCTCAACTTTGCGACCGGCACTGTCCAGTGTGCTTGTGTCGTCGGACGCTGATGAAATTATTTTTGCCGCCACAGACTCATTTCGACTGGCCGAGAAGAAAATTCACATTAAAAAACATAAGGATTTCAACCAGATTCTCATTCCGTTCAAAAACGTGGCGGAAATTATTCGCGCCTTTGAAGGAATTTCCGGCGAAGTGGAAGTTTTGTTGAGTCAAAATCAAATTGCATTTATTTTTGAAGACATCTACATCACCTCGCGCGTCATAGACGGCGTCTTTCCGGAATACAAACAACTTATTCCAAAAGAATTCAAAACGGAAGTGGTGCTTTTGAAACAAGATTTCCTGAATGCACTCAAAGTCTCAAATATTTTTCTCGATAAATTCAGTCGAGTGTCTTTCGACGTTTCTGCGACGAAAAAAACATTTACCATTACCACAAAAAATATGGACGTCGGCGAGAATATTCAAACACTGGACGCTGTCATAAAAGGGGAGGACTTGATGATTAATTTCAGCTACAAATACATCATCGACTGTTTCCAATCACTCGAAACGGACAGCATTTCGCTCTCTTTTGTCGATTCAAACCGCCCGATGGTTATTTCTCCCGTGTCGGATAAAAGTTTTACGTACTTGGTGATGCCAATGAATAAATAAAAAACTTTTAAAAA
>CAIXDB010000040.1 GCA_903918125.1 uncultured bacterium
AAGAATAAGCGCGAGTCAAACCGTATCATCGGCGATGCTCAAATCACAGGTTGTGAAAAGAGCACTGTTCCGGTAACGGTTTACAGCGAGGCTGAGCCACCGCACTTTGTGACCAGGATTTACAATTCGGTTGTTGTGCGTGTCGTAAACAACAGCGCACTGAATATTGATGAGATTTCCGGTCCAAAAGGTGTGATGGTTAAAAATCTTTGTGCCAGAGGGGCGATGAATATGACGTTCTTTCTCGGTATGCTGGATTCTGACAACATGAACATTCCGCTTACTGCCATCTCGCGCACGCCGGATGGCGGAATCGCCACCGCCGAATTCAGCGTCTACTTGAACCGCGGTGACTATTACAACCGCGTCAAGAACGTTGTCTGGCAGATTCAACTAAACCGTCAGCAACAAACGCGCTAACGTAAACAGTTCCTTGGTCCTCTGGACCGACGACCACTTCGAAAGAGGTGGTCGATTTTTTATACAAGAATCATATGTAAATTTCGTGGTTTGAAAACAACTTGACAAAACTTGTATTAGGGAGTATAATATAAATAGGAAAAGGAGTGTAAATTCTGGGGTGAAATGCAACTCCAACTGTTAATATTTTAGTATACCACAATCTCTACTCATCTCATTGGCACTCCGATATTGGAGTGATTTTTTGTATTTATTGTTCATGATTTCAAGTTTTTCTTGAAATTCTTCCGGTGAAATCTTGGAAAGATCAGTGCCTTTTGGCCACCACCATCGCCTGAGTTGTCCGATGCTGTTTTCAACAAGTGGTTTTTGTCTGGGACAGGCTTTGTCGCAGAAAAAGGAAGGTACATTGAACTTCTCGTGTTCTCGGTTTTCACCACCTTGGTCCAAAATCATCACATCACTTTTGTTTTCAGTATGTATTTTTCTCATTACTCTGGTTGTGTGGATTGGTCTCAAACTTTTGACGATGTCTCCCTTCAAAAGTTTTGTTTCTCTCCAAACCACCAACACCGCGGCACGCTTGGAAACTTTCTTGGGAGAAAGAAAAGTATCACCTTCGGTCACAAACCCAGGATCGCACGGCATGTTGTGAATACTGGTCATATTGGGGATGATTTGCCTCTTTGGAGCTTCCGAGTGAGGCTTTTTTCTGTATCTTTTGGTGCACAAATATTTGCAGTATCTCTGACCGAAAGGGCTCCGAAGCCAGCGATATATGGCGTCTGAAGAGACTCTGACAGGCCACTTGTCCTCTTTCATCTTGCCAGCGATACAGTCAGGAGACTGATACTTTTTTAGTTCGCTCACGATATATTTCCTCAGCCATTGGTGCTGTTCAATTTTCATTCCTTGGTATTTCGAATCACTTCGTTTGATACCGGCCTTGTGTTCAGCTACGGAAGCCGAGTACACTCCATTTTCTTTTTTTCTGAGCCGTATCTCTCGAGATATTGTGCTTTTGTGTACTCCCAAAACCTTGGCAATCTCTGCTTGTTCGTGTCCCGCCCTCCACAAAGCTTCGATTCTGTCGCGAGCCCGAAAGTCCAAATGCAAAAATGATTTTCTCATATTTTAATTCTAAATATGAGTTGCATTTCAAACAAGAATTTTCACCATCACCCGTCACGCGAGCCTCGGCTTTCGGAGAATGAGGATGATAGGATGAGTTGGAGATGTAAAATGTTTACGAATCAGTTTTTTGATTTTCTGCAGAAGTTTGACATGCTCGTAGTATCGGGTGTTTGTGTCGCGATTGTTATTATCGCAATCAGACGCGTGGCGCAGTTTCTCAACCGTCGTTTGAAAATTCAGCGAGGGAGAAAAATGGTCGCGATCGCTCTGAAATCTGGTCCTGTTTTGTATTATAACCAAATTGGGTCAGTCGAAGCAGTCTGTCTCGTCAGCGACTACAAACTCCAGGAGATTTCTCGAGCGAATACACTCACACACACATTCTGGGAACCGGGTGGTGAACTTCGGGTACTCCCAACATTTTTGTTCTGCGGTGCGAATGCACTTCGGACAAGGATGCATGTCCAAGCTTCGAGAGAAGAAGGACACGCAATCGCCGAGGACCTGATCTTCAAGGTGACAGGCTATCACAAAGGACAAGTGGACAAGAGAAGCTGGAGTATTGCTGTAGAGAATCTCGTTCAGAAGAATCCGAAACTCTTCGTCCCCTTCAGTCAGAAGCTCGAGCCGGAATAAGCCAAACGACAGGCTGATTTCTACGGCACCGCCCCGTCACTCGCCGATGTTCGGCAATACATTTTCAACCGCATAGATTAGTTCTTTCTCGGGCGAGGTCTGCACGACTCGCCCTCCCATCAAAGTTTTCTTTCACAAGAATGTTTTGATGGGAGTAAAAACCCACCCTCAACTTGTCAAAATAAATTTTTTCCAATCACATACACATTATAAATTTTCAACGATGGGGACAGCCGGCCCAGCAACAAGGTCTGCGCATTCCACCTTTAAGTTTTGAAAGTGCTTTTTCGATACGAATATTTCTCGTCTCTGCTTTTTTGCCAGATGTAATCCAACAAATCCACTCATTGCGCGCAAGTGGTGTAATATCTTCCCATATTGCTAGTGCTTTAGGCGTCAAAAGAAGCGCCTCTCTTAAATCATCTGGCATTTTATGTATCACACCGCCGGCAATTACTTTTTTAGTCATAAGACTATTTTATCACAAAACTTTATAGGCTTTCCATATAACAATTTTAATCTAAGCAAAAATAAAAGTCTGCGCCATTTGGCTACAGACTTTAGAGTCAATCCTGTCTTCTACATTTTTGGTATCAGTCTTTCGGGAATACATTTTACCGAGAGACCTTTGGCGTGGAAAAATCCTCTGATCCAGTTTACATTCAACGATGTTTCCGAATCCGGCATGACGCACAACCCGTCGATTTTTCCAGACTGGAAAATCGGCGCATATAAACCGTCACGTAATTTTTCCT
>CAIXDB010000041.1 GCA_903918125.1 uncultured bacterium
GCGATTTGGCGCAGAAGAAAATCCTTCCGGCGCTTTTTGATTTGTATGTGCACGGACAGTTGCCTGCGGAAACGCGCATCGTCGGTTTCTCCCGCAAGCCGTTTAGTGGCGTCGAAATTCGCGAATTTGTAAAAAAAACATTACCGGAAATGGTGGCTGACCCCATTATTACAAAGTTTTTGGAAATTATTTCGTATGTGCAGGGAAATTTCGACGACCTGGAGTCATACAAAAAACTTGCAGAGTATTTGGCCGAGCTCGACCGAGAATTTCACCACGGATGCAGCAACAAACTTTTTTACCTCTCCGTGCCACCGACATTGTATGAGGAAATCGCCACACACATTTCCGCCTCCGGACTTTCCATTCCGTGTGGCGGTGCGGACGGCTACGCGCGAATTCTGGTCGAAAAACCGTTTGGCAAAGATCTTGAAACGGCGCAGAAACTGGACGCCCTTTTCGGCAAACTGTTCAAAGAAGAACAAGTCTTTCGCATCGACCACTATCTGGCGAAGGAGTCGCTGTTCAACATCGTGAATGTTCATCGCACCGAGTCGATCTCCAAACATCGATGGAACAAGGAGCATATCGCTCGCGTGGACATCAACTTGTTCGAAACCGCGGTCGTCGGCAGTCGCGGTGCGTTTTATGACGGCGTCGGTGCTTTGCGAGATGTCGGGCAAAACCATATATTGCAAATGCTCGCGCTGGTCACCATGGATATTCCAAAAAATATGTCACCGAAAGATATTCAAAAAGCTCGCGCCGATGCACTCGAGCACATCGTGCCGCTCACGCCGGATGAAATGAGCACGATAAAACGCGGACAATACGACGGCTACCTCTCCGAGCCGGGCGTGGCACCGGATTCAACCACCGAAACTTTTTTCTCACTGACCGCGCATGTCGATACCCCCGACTTTGCCGGCGTGCCGTTCAAACTTTCGGCGGGTAAAGCGCTCGCAGAGAACCTGACCGAAATAGTCGTGACTTTCAAAGACGGCATGCGTGTCGTGTTCACCGTACCGCCGGAAGACAGCTTGCCCGCCTACCAGAAAATCCTGCTTGATTGTATCGCCGGCGACCAGACCGTGTTTACTTCGACCGCCGAAGTCATGGCCGAGTGGACATTTATCACACCCATCGTCACGGCCTCCGCACACAGCACACCGTTCACATACAAAAAAGGGTGGGCATCATCATTAAAAGGATGATGCCCATCCTTTTTATTTCCTAGAATGCCTTGACTATCTGCGACACTTGGCATCCTTGAGCAAACTGATGCGATGTTGAACACGTAACCTCAATATATACATCACTACCAGATTCACCTTGTTGCGGAGTCCACGCGAAAGATCCTGTATTTGGCGCATCTGATGCAAGTTGTCGTATCAATGTGTACATTGCCGGAATGTCTGACGTTTTTCTGAGCAAGTTGACGTTGACTCCGACGTTTGCAGGATAGCCGTTTGTTTGCCACGTGATAGTGTGTGAAGATGATCCGGCCAACATAAGATCGGCAGTTTGCGACACATTATTTTTGACTGACTGCACTGAGACGCTTGCCACCGGCTGAGCTGTCACCGCCGAAACGGTCGCTGTCAGTTTTTTATTTGCTGCCACCATGGTCAGCGGTCCGAAATATCCGGTTGGAGTAATGCTTTGGCTTACTTGAAACGCCTTGACGGCTTGCACGGTCAGCGACAAATAGTTTCCTGTTGCGGCAACCTTCAAAAATCCCTGCGCAATCAAAAACTGTTGGAGATGCATGACCTCGGTTTTCTGGGTTGAACCGACGCCAAGCGGAACGGTAAATTGCGGTATTGACTGAGCATACACAACAATACCGAAACATAGCACGCATACGGCGAGAATACATATTTTCTTCATAAAGTAAGTATTACTATTATTGGGTGCAATGTCAAGGACACCGTATCCACATGTGGTGTCTTGTGTGTATCGGGTACTCGCGCATTTATAGAGGTGCTGATACAATGGATACCATCCACTATCATGCATATAAAACAGACGATACATGCTGTCGGGTTCTCGGTTTTTGTCACCCTCCTTTTTCCTGTTGCTCTTTTCGGTGCTACATCCATGTCATTGATCATAAGTCCTACTGATCGGATCACTGGGAACCTCCCCGGTACCTCTGCCTTTTCCAACCTTACCAGTTTTCGCATAGAGGGTCAGGCGGATAATTTTGTCTCCCACAATACCCGGGTGGGGTTGTTTGAAATAGATTCCAGCACCGGAGTATTAATAGATTCATCAGGAAATTTGGATGCCAGTAATTTTGGTTGCAACCAAATTGGCATCCCCCTGGGCTCTGCTACAGATTTTCGTTTCGTGGCCCAGCGCAATGTCTCTTCCGGCAATTGTTCCTTGGAACTCTGGGATGACCAAACCGGGGTGTATACAAAAGCGACTTCCCCCATTACCTCAAGTGTTTCCAGTCTGGCCAATTATCGATTTAGGATTGGTTCTTTCTACGAGGCTACTTCCCCAGATATCCACCTGGGCTTTTTGCGCTGGTATTCCACTAACCGCACCCTGGGAATAAGTCCGCCCACAGGCACTCCTGCTTCCCCCGGCGACCTGTTTGATTATGAATTTGAAAACAACCTGATGGACTCCGGTCCCAATCAGATAAACTTGAGTTTTGCTGCAGGGTCGGAATCGTATGCGAACACAGTGACGGACCCTCCGGCTATTAATCTTGGAACGATTCCTCTAACCATACGGACCGGAACCCCAACTACCCTTGATGCCAGTGCCAGTTTTGCCGGTAATGACGGACCCTTAACTTTTTCTTGGAGCCAGGTCAGCGGCCCCGGTACCGGAACCTGGACCGGCCAAACCACAGCGACACCGACTTTCAGTGCTCCGGCTTTTGGTACTTATTATCTCCGAGTCTCCGCCACCGACAGTTTAAACCAAACTACCACCAAGAACTTTAAGATTGGCGCCGTAGCGACCGACGATAACGGCGTGGTCCAGGTAGCTAATCCGCAAATCTCCCAAATCCTAGGCCCCATGATCCGCTTTGGGGCAAATCCCTGGAGCTGGTATGATAACCGGCAAAAGGCTGCTGCTGACAATCAAATATCCATGATGAACACAACCTGGGCAGATTTTTGGGATACTCCCAACCCAAACGGCACAATTAGCGTAACCAATGGTAGTGCGATAGTTACAGGAAGTGGAACCCAGTTCCAGACTGACATTTGTGGCGGAGTGGGGAATACGACACCCACTACTGCTGATAGGGGGATTCTGATATGGTATCCCTCTGTCGATTATCCAGGCATGACAGGGAGAGTTAGTTATACGGTTTCAAGTTGCAATTCCCAAACACAGCTTACACTAGTCCAGGCTTATGTACACGGTGCGGGGACCGCCACTTATAGTGGAATTCAGTATGAGACGCCTACTGCCAGCACTTATGCCGCATGGTTTAGTGCAGGACTGCCAGCAGACTATTATGATAATGTTCTTGCATATTACAACCTCTACTACCGTTCCGGCATCGATGACTATTTAACCGCGGCCAGAACACTAGCTTCGCGTTTATGGAACGGACCATTTTTAGATAGAGGAAAAGTTGATGACAATTTTGTTATTGGCGGAACATGGGCTGGTGCGCCTCGTACTACCTCGATAACCGGTATCATTTTATGGTCGCTTGATACTGATACGAATATCTGGCCAGGTGTCCATCATGTGTGGGATTACTGGGGGTACTTGATGGTTGGTTATCCCAATGGATATGGTGGTTGGAACAGTATCGGTGATCTTCGCGAAAGCGGTTATATGACCGGGGGTTTGGCGCTTTGCAGTATGTATGACACCGACCCCGCATATCGCGCGTCTTGTTTAAATAATCTGCAACAGGCGGTAACCAAAGGTTGGCAAGCATTAATGGTAGACGGCACGTGGCCCACCTTTGAACCGGATGCCTATTTTTCTAATCAAGATGGAACCGTTTCAGTTAATGTTGTGGATGGATCACCGAATATTACTTTAAATAACCCTAATCACGAAGTTCCTTCGGGTGATACATGCGGTCAAGGACTATGGTGTTCAAGTTTGTTTGCTAATGGCATGGGTGCTTATCGGCAAGGTGTGTGGTTTGTTAATGATTCTAAAAATACCCAGACTATTGGTGGACTGACGGACGGATCGATCGGAGATACACAAATGTACAATGTGCAAAGCGTAACAGACCCAACCCACGCTGTACTGACAACCCCCTACAATAGCGGTAGTTGTCCTGGTCCAGGCGGTTGTAATAAAGGTATGGAGGTTTCGCACGTTGTGGGTTTTGGCACCATTCCATATATGCAAGGATTGGCAGTTGGTGCTTTGGGTGGGTATGTATATCCGGCACTTGTAGCGGCAGGAGACACTACAGATGCTAACGTAGTAAAGAACTTAGTTGCGGCTGGAGCTACCTGGCTTGCCACTACAGGTGTCGATCCTTCCACGGGTGGTTTGTGGGGTAGTAGAGGGTTTTTAAACTGCGAACCTAATCCCGCCGATGATATTTATTGTAGTTCCGGGTTAACACTTTTAGGTGAAACACAGCGTGCCTTTGCGGTTGATTATGTACTTAACCCTTCACAAACAGTGCAGTCCGCAGGAGATAAAATTTATCAGGCCATGTGGGCAAAGCCCGGTTATACTTCACCTATCGGTCCTTCAACATCATACTTGGTGGATATAGATGACACTGCAAATGGAGGATATGAAATTGTTAATTCTGCTACTTCCAATAAATGGCTGGGATACTTTTTTGGTTATGGTTTTGGCTCGGCCTGGCCGGCAGTCCGTCCGTCTACTAACACTGTAGCCAATCCGGTCATCTCCTCCTTCACCACCTCCTCCACCTCCCTCACTCTCGGTCAAAGTGCCACCCTCTCCTGGAACGTCTCAAACGCTACCTCACTCTCTGTCTCATCCGTCGGCTCAGTCACTCCTCTCACCTCCGGTTCCACCTCTGTCTCTCCATCTATGACCACTACATATGTTTTAACTGCCACAAACGGTGGTGGCTCAGTCACAGCAAGTGTCACGGTGACCGTCACCACCTCACCTCTCACCATCTCATCCGTCTCTGTTTCCTCCCTCTCCGACACCCAAGCTACCGTGATATGGAACACCACCATCCCGGCTGATACCCAAGTGGAATATGGTCTGACCTCTGCATACGGTTCCATCTCTGTCCTCGGCACCACCCTCGGAACCTCCCACTCGGTAATCCTTTCATCTCTTCAAAACAACACCGTGTACCACTATCGAGTTGACTCTCGTGATGGTTCTGGCAATCTGGTCACCTCAAACGATGACACCTTTGCCACCACACAAACGATCGTGGTGAACAATGGCAGTGGAGGAGGTGGAGGAGGTGGCACCGTGTACCCAACACCAACCGCCTCACTGTCTGCATCACCTGCAACCATTACGCTTGGTCAATCAGTCACCCTCACCTGGTCTGAAACGAACGCCACCACTTGTGGGGGGACAAACTTCACCACAAGCAATACTCTGTCCGGCAGTATCACACTCACACCACAGACAACCACTGTCTACACCCTGACCTGTTCCGGAAATGGTGGGACTGCAACGGCTCACGCTACGGTGACCGTTTCCGGTACGACAGGTACGCCGACCCTTTCTCTCACACCACAGGCACAGTCTGGTGCACTTTCAGCAACAACACTATCACCATCTCCCGCATCATACACCGCACCTGCCACGCCACTAACCTCTGTCACACTGACTCAACAACTAGTCTTTGGTTCTCGTCTGTCGCAAGTATCCTTTTTGCAAACTATCCTTGCACATACCACGAGTGTGTATCCCTCCGGTCTCGTGACTGGCTACTTCGGTTCACTGACACTCACCGCAGTCCAAAAGTTCCAAGTGCAGTACGGTATCGCCGGTCCGGGTCTTGCCGGCTACGGTCAAGTTGGTCCAAAAACCCGCACAGCACTCAATACTCTTTCACATGGTGGTACACCGACGACACTTACTACGACCGTAGTGACGACACCGGTTGTTGTTGCTCCACCCAAAGTGGTATCGCAACCAATCCCTGCATTAACCCATAATACAGTAACCACACCATCCAAACCGACTCCAACGACAGCATCTGCACCAACCATCATTACCGTCACACTCTCACTCGGTTCAACCGGCGCACAAGTGACATTACTCCAACAACTCTTGGCAAAACACCCCGATATCTATCCGGAAGGTATTATCTCGGGAGTGTATGATGTGTCAACACAGCGGGCGGTAGAGAGGTTGCAAATCTTTGACAATATTGTCTCACCGGGAGACTCAGAATATGGAGTGGTAGGAATAAAAACGAGAGGAAAGGCGAATTCGCTGTAATATATAAAGTCTGCTCAGTAATACCTTGCAATGTTTTTTAAATGCTGTGCGTAGGTGACAGCACAATGTATCTGGCGGTTTTTGTCATGCAAATAGAAGAGACATTTTGTCGGCTGAGGATTGTACGCGGCTTCGATGGCGGCGAGACCGGGCGAGGCGATAGGCGTCGGCGGTAGGTTTACGTATAGGTATGTGTTGTACGGCGAGTTGATGGTTTTGATGTCAGTTGGATTTACCGGAGGCCACCAGCCGTCCGTGATATTGCCCTTGGCATATTGCACCGTGGCGTCCATTTGTAGTTTCATACCGGCAAAGAGGCGATTCCAAATGATGCCGGAAATCAAATTCATATCTTGCTTGCCCGCCGCCTCGCGCTGAATGATGGAGGCGATGGTCAGAGCGGTTTGTTCGTTAATGATTTTTGTCGTTTTTGCTTTTTTGATACCAGCCGTCTGTTGTTGAAACGTGTTGAGCATAATTTGTTGAACCGCGGTCGGACTGTCCGCGACGCTCAACATGTATGTTTTTGGAAAATAATATCCTTCCATGTCCGCTCCGCCATTCGTGATATCCGATGGCGAAACGAGTTTTGAATTGTCCGCAGTGAAGATGTTTGTGGTTGTGGCAGTGTTCGCCAGAGCGAGCGTGGTGTATTCAAAATCGTGTTTTTCCGTGTCGGTCCAGCCGAGTTTGTCACCGACCAGGTCAGCCACCTGTTCCTTGCGCATACCTTCTTGCACCGGAATGATGCGCATATTGGGATCGGCGAGGTTTTCATAAAATGTCGCATCAGCCAGAACAGACCAGTCGAAATGATAATGAATGACAATGCCTGCCAAACTGCTTGCGCCAACAACAAGCAGTGCCATGAGTGTCGCGACCAGTTTCCAAGTGAAACCGTCAGGCGTTTTCCGTCGCACTGGTTTGAAAATAGTTTTCTTTGTCATACTTGATTATAGTCTATCATAAAGTATACTGTTTGGTATGTCTATAAAAACATTTTTGATGAAAAAGATGATGGCGCAACAAATGAAAGGCGTTCCGCAAGCCGATCAGGACAAAATGCTCGCCATGATCGAGAAAAATCCGGATTTGTTTCAAAAAATCGCTCGCGAAACGCAGGATGAGATGAAACGAGGGACGTCGCAGATGGACGCGGCCATGAAAGTTGCCAAAAAATACGAGACGGAGCTCAAAGCATTGCAATAGATTTTTCGAGTCATGTCACTTGTACTAAAGCCATAAATATGGTTATGTGTTAGGCGTATGAAACAGAAAATCCAAAACATTCTTTCTCGTCCGAGATTGGTCATTGGCGTTGCGGTCGTGCTTGCACTCATTGTTGGTGTGGCAAGCTACACGTACCATGAGAAAACACTGACCAGCCAGTTTGCAGATGTCGAAATGGCTTCCACAACTTCCGACGTACTGGCCGGCTCCTCGTCGCAGGACTTAACCTTGGCCTTTCCGGTCGGTGGACGCATCAATAGTGTTTCCGTCAAAGTCGGTGACATAGTCACGGCCGGTACGGTTTTGGCGTCGCTTGATTCGGAAAACGCCGTCGGTGCGATTAACCAAGCAAAAGGTGCGTACACTGCCGCGCAAACCGCGTATCAGAAACTTGTGGACGGTGCGTCGACGCCGGACATTGACGTTGCCAAAGTGGCGCTTGCAAACGCACAGACTGCATATACCACTACGGTCGCACAACAAAAAGTTGCGGTCGCAAACGCGTTTTCCGCACTGATGAACTCGGGGATTACGGCAGTGTCCTCTCCGACCAACACAACACTGGGCGCGCCAATCATTTCAGGAACGTACACTGGAACGGAACAAGGTGTGTACACTGTTAAAACGTACTCGACCGGCAGTGGTATTTACTTTTCTGTCGACGGTCTCGAAAACGGAGGCAATATGCCGGCAAGTGCAACACCGTCACCACTCGGTACGCGCGGGTTGTACATACAATTTCCACTCTCCGTTCAGACTGGCAACGAGTGGACAGTGACCATTCCAAACACCGAATCGCCGACATATCTCGCGACCGAAAACGCCTACCAATCAGCACTTCAAAACCAAACGCAGGCGGTCAGTGGTGCGCAGGGTGCGGTGGACGTTGCGCAGGCTGCACTCAACCAGAAACTCGCCGGCGCTCGTTCGGAGGATCTCAACATTGCGGCGGCGCAAGTGGAAAGTACGCAAGGCGCTTTGCAGATGGCGGAGGCGGCGTACAACAATACAATTATTACGGCGCCGGTTAACGGAAAAGTTGTAAACGTGTCCATAACCGCCGGCCAGATTGCCACGCCGAACACGCCAGCTATCGAACTTATCGCACAATAATATGACTGAACAAACAAACACCAGGAAGAGTTTTCTACAAAATCCAATCGCCCAAAGTGGCATCGGCATCGTTGTGGTGTTTTTGGCACTCGGCGGATTTATTTACTGGCAGGAGAGCTACGGCACGATTTTCATTGAGAATTCATACATCACCGCGCCGATTATAAACCTTTCGTCCGACACTGCCGGCACGCTGAACGCGCTGTATGTCAAGGAAGGCGACACGGTGCAAGCGAATGTTCCGGTGGCGCTCGTCGGCACGAACATTGTTGCGTCGAAACAAGACGGTATCGTCACGTTCACGTCCGACAACATCGGCACATATTTTCCACCGGGCGGTACGATTGTCTCGATGATTCATCCGGAAGATATGAAAGTGGTCGGCGCGATCGATGAAACGAAAGGGCTCGATCAGATTAAACCCGGACAAAAAGCGACGTTTACCGTAGATGCATTTGGTGGCAAAACATACGTCGGAACAGTGGACAGTGTCGGCGAAACCGCTGACGATACCGGCGTGGTCTTCGACATTTCCGACAAACGTCCAGTCAAACAGTTTGACGTAAAAGTGGCGTTCGACGTTGCAAAATATCCCGAGCTGAAAAACGGCATGTCCGCCAAAATTACGGTCTACACAAAATAACATGGAAGGCATAGACGACAGTAAAAAAGGTTCGCGTTTGCGGTGGTGGATTTTATTGACGGTCATCATCGGAACGTTTTTGGGACGTCTCGACCAAACCATCGTCAACCTCGCTCTGCCGAAAATTATCGACGACTTCGGCATCACCGTGTCCGCCGCGGGGTGGATTGCTACGGCGTACATTATCGCCAACGCAATTTTCGTACCGATTTGGGGCAAGCTCGGCGACACTATTGGTCGCAAAAAAGTCTACTTGCTCGGTTTCTCCATTTTTATTTTCGGTTCGGTGCTCGCCGGACTGTCGTGGAACCTCTCGTCGATGATTTGTTTCCGTGTCATTCAAGCCATCGCCGGCTCGGCCGACTATCCGACCGCCATGGCAATTCTCGCGGTGACGTTTAAGGAGGGAAAGGAGCGCGCGCAGGCACTCGGCATCTGGTCGTCGTCTTTCGCGGGGGCGATTGTGTTCGGTCCGCTTCTCGGCGGTCCTTTAATCGATGCATTCGGCTGGCGCTCGGTCTTTCTCGTCAACCTACCAATCGGCATCCTCGGCATTTTTATGGCGTTACGTTTCATCAACGAATCGCGCTCGGAAGTCGAAACAAGATTTTTTGACTGGTGGGGTGCGATTGTGCTCGGCGGAATGCTCTCCTCGCTCGTGCTTGTGCTCGACCAAGGCTCCGACTGGGGCTGGCTTTCCGTGTCCAGCATCCTCTGCTATTTCCTGGTCGTCGCATTACTCGGCTTGTTCATCAAAATCGAACAGCGCGTGCCCGAGCCGATCGTCGACCTCAAATTTTTCAAAATTCCGGCGTTTGTCAACACGCTCGTTAACAACTTTGTCGTGTTCATGGGCATGACCGGCGGTATTTTTCTCATTCCCGTGTTTGCACAAACATTTCTCGGCTACAATGCCACCGAGTCCGGTTACCTGTTCATCCCGATGGCAGCAGCGCTCATGCTTGCGTCGCCGATCGGCGGTATGCTCATGGGCAGGGTGCAAGCGCGGTACGTTATTTTCTGGAGTACCATCGTCGCGGCGGTCGGAATTTTCATGTTTATCGGCCTCGACCCTCGTTCCAGCGCCCTCGACATCATCATTCCGCTTTCCGTCATGGCATTCGGACTCGGTTTCGGCATGGCGCAACGCACGAATGTCATCGCCTCTGTCGTTCCGCAAAGTGAAATCGGCGTGGCGTCGTCGGTGCTTGCGCTTGTGCGAAATATTTCCGGTGCCTTCGGTATCGCCATTTTTGCAACGATACTGGACAACCGCATTTACACAAATGTGCTGACCATAAACAGCTTTAGTCGGCTGACCAGTCACATTCCGACAGACATTCAAACGTACATCGGAGTCATTTCGCTCAAAGCTCAAGTCGACGCGTACGACTATGTTTTTCTCGTCGCGTCCATCATCGTCTTCCTCGGCTCGTTCACTGTTTTGTTTATGAAATTGCAAAAAGAGCGGACGGACATCGAGGTGCAGGTGGAATAGCATCAACTGTGAGCAACTAACTTGAATTTAATATAAAAATACATAATAATTATATTATGCAACCAAAGAAATTAAAAACTACAAAAAATATTGTCATCTATCAAGCAAAATCTGGGGCTATTGAGCTCAAGGGCGATTTTGGTAATGAGACATTGTGGGGAACACTCAATCAGATTGCAGAGCTTTTTGATGTGCAAAAAGCAGCTGTATCAAAACATTTAAAAAATATTTTTGAATCTGGAGAGCTTGTTTCAAAACGAACTGTTTCCATTTTGGAAACAGTTCAAAATGAAGGAAATCGTAAGATCAAGCGTAATATAGAGTTCTACAATCTTGATGCTATTATAGCTGTGGGTTATCGAGTAAACTCAAAAAAAGCGACAGAATTTAGAATGTGGGCGACAAAAACACTTCGAGGATACATCGTCGACGGATATGCCATAAACAAAACTCGCGTCGCCAAAAATTACGAGCAGTTTTTGGGTGTGGTTGAAAATATAAAAAAACTTCTGCCTGCCGGCTCCGCGGTCAATCCATCTGACGCCGTTGAGCTCATTTCGCTTTTTGCCGATACCTGGCTCTCACTCGACGCGTATGATCGTGAGATTTTACCAAAAGGAAAACTGACAAAATGGGCGGTGGATATGACTGTGGAAAAAATCAGTGAACACTTACGACAGCTCAAACACTCGCTCGTGGAAAAATCTGAAGCAACTGATATTTTTGGCAATGAACGATACGATGGTGCGGTGTCCGGCATCGTCGGCAATGTCATGCAGTCTTTCGGCGGACAAGAAGTGTACCCGACTGCCGAGGAAAAGGCGGCACATCTTTTGTATTTCATGGTCAAAAATCATCCTTTTACCGACGGTAACAAACGTAGCGGCGCGTACGCTTTCGTGTGGTTTTTGAACCAGGCAAAAATTTTGGATACCAATCGACTTACTCCGTCCGCACTGACCGCACTGACAGTGCTGGTTGCTGAAAGCAACCCGGACCACAAAGAAAAAGTGGTCAGACTTATTCTGAATTTAATTTCAAAGAAATAACTACGACTTTTCAGATAAAGTAAAAGCCCGATCTTTCGACCGGGCTGCCTGACTACAGGCTTTTTTCCATCAAACTTCAGCTTTTTTACTCCTCGGTCGCCCGCGATGTTTCGGCTCCGGAATGAGTTGCTTGAACTTCTTATGAGTTTCGCTCTCCGGGTCCGACCAATTAACGATCCACTTGTACATATCTGTGGCGTTTTCTGTCGGAACCTCATCGGCATGATCGACCACAAAATGGAACAGGAGATTGGCGAATTCGTTGTCTTCGTAATCTGAGGCAATATCGGAGATTTGGCGAAGAGAAGACATCCCCGTTCGCACCTCGACTTTGCCGGATTGCACCAATCTTTCGACGGCGTTTCCGATCAAAGTTCTGTAATTTAGGAAGCCCGAAAGCTCTTTGTAGAGACGAGTGAGAAGATACAGGTCGTTTTTTGCCTCACCTGTCGCCGCCAGAGCTTCGAGTCTTCTGGTGTAGTGTGGATGCTGAGGCGGAAAACGATGACCGAGTCGCAGAACCTCGTCCTCGGTCGGGTTATCGCCGAGCAATTGCTTGGCAACTTCCAGATACTGTTCTTTGGTGAGCGAACCGGCAAAGTTTACAACCCTCTTTTTGCTGAGGTTGAAAGAATGCGGGCCGCTGAATTGCGACAGATATGCCCATTCCTCGCGTGTCGAAGCGAGAGGGTAGAGGTGTTGGGCAATGTCGCGCTGTTCTCTTTCGTGCCAGTCGCGACTCTCGGGACTATAATATGTATGTCCTTTGAATTCGTCACTGACAATGTCGCTGATAGCTCGCCACTCCGTGAAAGTGGAAGCCAGCTCTTTCATCTTGGCGTATCCTTGCCGATGCCACTTCCAGAACGAGTAACCTCTTAGTCTCTGAGAAGCCAGATACCACACTTTGGCCGTAGCAAAATCCGCATGAGTCAAGATCACCAAAGCTTTCGCCTTGGCTTTCTCGACGACATCCGCAGAAGTGTTTTTGTGCTCGAGCAATTGGAAACATTGCTCGGTTGTGATAATTTGCCACAAGTTTTCCGGCAGCTCGTTCTCATAGAGGAGAACTGCCAGAGGGAAACCGATGCGTTCCACTGCGATGTTGAAATCCACGTTTAATCTCCTCTGAAATTTGATGATTGCAAAGTACTCCAAACCCGAGGAAAAGATAACATAATTAGAATGATTAGTCAATTTGTCAAGTGATACAAAATATGGTTGTATATAAGTTGGTGGTATTCCTCTGCGACTGGAATCGTAGCGGAGTACTTCTGAAAGGAACCAAAAATGAGTACACAGAAAATGACCAGAGAAGAAATGCTTGCTCTGATGAAGAGCAGTTGTTCAAAGGATGAGTGGAACCAGAACTGTCGAAAAGTCAAAGAAGCTTGCGATGACAACCGCGCCATCTGGTATCCGCTGATCTCGAGCGTCCTCGATGAGACTTGTGAGAAGATGACGGGCACCAACCCGAGCCTCGGTCCATATCTTCCACGTTTTCAGTAGTTACAACCAAGAAAACATTAGCGGTCAAACTGGTCTTTCCGACTAGTCTTGACCGCTTTCTTTTTGTTCAAAATTTCGTTAAACTGGCTCTATGAATTTATCCATCGGAATCGTCGGATTGCCGAACGTGGGAAAATCCACGCTGTTTAATGCGTTGACGAAAAAGTCTGTGCCGGCGGAGAATTATCCGTTTTGCACCATTGATCCGTCGGTCGGTATCGTGCCGGTGCCGGACGAGCGACTCTGGAAGCTCTCGGCATTTTCAAAATCAGCCAAAACTATTCCGGCGGTTGTGGAGTTTGTGGACATTGCGGGACTGGTCAAGGGCGCATCGGAAGGCGAGGGACTTGGGAACAAATTCCTGCAAAACATTCGCGAAACGGACGCCATTGTGCAAGTGGTGCGGATTTTTGAGGACGCGGACATTATTCATGTGCACAATCAGGTCAACCCGCTATCCGATATTGAAGTCATCAACTTCGAGCTCATTTTGGCGGACGCGGAAACGGTCACGAAACGACTCGGCAACTTGCAAAAGGACGTCAAAGCCGGGCGCAAAGAAGCGATTTTTGAAAATGAAGTTTTGGTGCGAGTCGATGCGGCGCTCAAGGCTGGGAAGCTGGCGCGGGAACTTGTGCTTGATGAAAAAGAATTGCCGGTAGTCAAGCAACTTAACTTGCTGACGATGAAGCCAATGATGTTTGCACTCAATGTATCACAAGCGACCGAAAACCGTCGCGACATCACGTCAAAAATCCCCGGGCTTTTTGTGGAAATCGACCCGGTCTTTGAAACCGGTCTCGATGATTTGATTAAAAAAAGTTACGAGTTGCTCAATCTCATCACCTATTTCACAACAGGCGAGGACGAGTCGCGAGCGTGGACGATACAACGTGGCTCGACTGCGCCCGTGGCGGGCATGGCGATACACACCGACTTCCGCGACAAATTCATCCGCGCGGAGGTGGTGCACTGCGACGACCTGCTCTCCGCCGGCTCGTACGCCACTGCGCGTGAGCGGGGACTGGTGCGAACGGAAGGGAAGGAGTACGTGGTTCGCGACGGCGACGTGATTGAGTTTAGGATATAAAAGGAAAAGGATGAAAAGGATGATGCCCATCATTTTTTAAAAATTGTGGTATAATATTTTTTTATTATAATTAATTTCAAAACTATGGACCCACAAAATGTTCAAATGAAACCAAAATCGTCGGCAAAAGATGTGTTCCTGCATCTCGGCGCCATTGTCGCGTTGTTTACAGTTGTGTCAAACCTTGTCAACCTGCTGTTCACCGCCATCGACAAAGCCTATCCGCAAATCACCGCGTATGCTACGTATTCGAACAGCGGTTCGATCAGTTTTCCTGTCGCCACGCTCATCATTTTCTTCCCGATTTACGGCGTGCTCATGTGGCTCATCCAGGGCGGATACACAACCGAGCCGGACAAGCGCCAGCTCGGCGTGCGCAAATGGCTGACGTACGTGACACTCTTCATCGCCGGGCTGATTCTCGCCGGTGACCTTGTGTATGTGTTGTATGAATTCATCGACGGACAAGAATTGACCGCGGGATTTCTCCTCAAGGCGCTCGTGTTGTTCATCATAATCTTCGGCGTGTTCATGTATTATATTTCTGATATTCGCGAGAAAATCGGCGCGATGGGGCAGAAAGTGTGGTTTGTTACAGCGCTTGTCGTCGTTGCCTTTTCAATCATCTGGGGTTTTGCCGTGCTGGGTTCTCCACGCACGCAACAACTCATCAAATACGATGAGCAGAAGGTGAGTAACCTCCAACAACTCAATAATGCCGTTCAATTATATTATCAAATGCGTGCAAGTCTTCCTGATTCTCTCGACCAAATACAATCAGACGAAAATGTATCTAATCAGCAGTGGGTTGATCCGCAAACCAAACAGCCGTATGAATACATACTTGTGGGTCAAAGTGCAAAAGCATATCAACTCTGTGCAACGTTTAATGAAGCGAGTCAGAAAGATGTCTTGACATATCCGGTATATTCCGGTTCGATAGACTGGACTCACCCTGCAGGACACTATTGCTTTAACGAAGCTATTCCGGTTTCGGAATATCCCAATGTGCCTGCAACAGGTCCTACAACTAAAGCGGTACAATAATATTTAATACACACATGTCTCAACGTGAACACATCGATCGCGCTTTCTTGCTAAAAGTTGTCCAACCGGGCTTGTCCGGATTGATGGACGGCTCGGTGTCGACGCTGGCGCCGATTTTTGCGACGGCCTTTGCCACGCACAACGCTCACACAACATTTCTCATCGGTGCGTCGGCGGCAATCGGCGCTGGGATTTCAATGGCATTCGCCGAAGCGCTTTCCGACGACGGTGAGCACACTGGTCGCGGACATCCGGTCGCTCGCGGGTCAATTGTCGGTGTGATGACATTTCTCGGCGGGATTTTCCACACCTTGCCGTTCTTGATTTCCAACCTCCACACCGCGCTCTACGTCGCGTATTTCGTCGTCGGTCTCGAGCTCATCGTCATTTCCTTCATTCGCTATCGCTATTTCAAAATGAATTTTCTTCTCTCGCTCCTCCAAGTCGTCCTCGGCGGCGCACTTGTTCTTGCCGCCGGGTTGCTGATTGGGAGTTCTTGATTCTCAAAAGGATGGGCATCATCAATGCGAGGATGATGCCCATCCTTTTCTTTTGTCGAAATTCGGGATATTATGTGAACTATGAAACCCTACGATCACTCAAAAATCGAGCAGAAATGGCAGACGCAGTGGCAGAAGAAAAAAGCCTACAAAGCGGAAAATAATTCGGAAAAGAAAAAACAATACGTTCTCGACATGTTTCCGTATCCGTCCGGCGCGGGGCTGCATGTCGGACATCCGAAAGGTTACATCGGCTCGGACGTGTACGCGCGCATGAAACGTATGCAAGGGTTCAACGTGCTCTACCCGATGGGCTACGACGCGTTTGGATTACCCGCAGAACAATACGCATTGCAACACAACATTTCGCCGAAAAAAGCCGTGGCGGAAAATGTCAAAACATTTGAAAAACAACTTTCAATCATCGGGCTATCGTATGATTGGGAACGACGCGTGAACACGACCGACCCGAATTTCTATCATTGGACGCAGTGGATTTTCCTGAAAATTTACGATTCGTGGTACGACCGAAAAGCGGACAAAGCGCGACCGATTGCTGAGCTTGTGAAAATTTTTCAAAAATATGGAAGCATGGGTGCTGATGGTGGCAAGGTTAAGGGCAATATTGTTGCTGATGCGGTCGGTGACGCCACACTGCCATTTACATCTCTCGAGTGGAAAGCGAAAAGCGAAAAAGAAAAGCAGGAAATACTCATGAAATACCGTCTGGCGTACGAAGGCAAGGCGCTGGTGAACTGGTGTCCGGAGCTTGGTACGGTGCTGGCAAACGACGAAATTGTCGATGGTCCGGACGGTAAACCGGTCTCCGAGCGCGGCGGTTTCCCGGTGGAGAAAAAAGAAATGCGACAGTGGTTCATGCGCATCACGGCGTATGCGGACCGACTGCTTACTGGACTCGACGGGTTGAATTGGTCCGAGCACGTCAAGGAAATCGAGCGGAACTGGATAGGGCGGTCCGAGGGTGCGGAAATCGCTTTCGGGGTAAAAATGCACGATATTACCGTCTTCACCACCCGACCGGACACGATTTTCGGCGTGACATTTCTCGCTGTCTCGCCGGAAATGGCGCAGATTTGGCTCGATATCGGCTGGCAGGCGTCCGTGGAGATAAAAGAATATGTCGAAAAAACGTTGCAGGAAAGAAAAACTGAAGATTTTCAGGAAAAAGAAAAAACCGGAATATACGCCGGATTCGACGCGGTCAATCCCGCCAACAATGAAAAAGTTCCGATCTGGATTGTGAACTACGTTCTCGGTACGGTCGGTACTGGCGCAATCATGGGCGTGCCAGCGCACGACGAGCGAGATTTTGAATTTGCGAAGAAATACAATTTGGCAATCAAAAAAGTAATCGAAGGTGGTGATGAAAATTCTGTATTTGTTGGCAACGGAAGTCTGGTGAACTCGGGTAAATTCGACGGAATGGATTCGGAGAGTGCAAAATCCGAAATCGTGAAATTTGTGCGAGGCAAAATGGTCACAAAATACAAAATGCGCGATGCGGTGTTTGCGCGACAGAGATACTGGGGTGAGCCGATTCCGCTCATCACGGACAAAAGTGGTTTGATTCACGAAGTGCCGGCGAGTCAGCTACCACTCAAACTGCCGAACGTGAAGTCGTACAAACCGACAGGCACGGGCGAGTCACCGCTTGCCGGAGTGTCTAGGTGGGTCAGAAAAGGCTACGAGACGAACACCATGCCGGGCTGGGCCGGGTCGTCGTGGTATTTCCTGCGCTACATGGATCCACAGAACAAAAAAAAGTTTGCGGACAAAAAAGCTGTTCGATACTGGCAAAATGTGGACATGTATGTTGGCGGTACCGAGCATGCGACAGGTCACATTTTGTACGCGCGATTCTGGCACAAATTTCTCAAAGATTACGGGCTGGTGCCGACCGAGGAACCGTTCCAAACGTGGAAAAGTCAGGGGTACATTCTCGGCACGGACGGTCGCAAGATGAGCAAACGGTGGGGGAATGTGGTCAATCCGGACGAAGTGGTGAAAAATTTCGGTGCGGATACCTTGCGTGTGTACGAAATGTTCATGGGACCGTTTGAGGGCACTCTACCATGGAGCACGGATAACCTTATCGGCTCGCGACGTTTTGTGGAGCGTGTGTGGAAACTGCAGTCAAAGGTTGTACTGGAAAAAGTGTCAAGGGTAACCCTTGACAATGATAACTATCGAACATTTGAGACTACGCTGCACAAAACGATACAAAAAGTCGGCAGCGATATTGAAAATTTCGCCTTCAACACCGCGGTGTCGGCTATGATGATTGTGGTCAATGAAATGGAAAAGTTACCGGAGATTCACCAGTCGGATTTCGAGTTATTTCTGAAAATTCTCTCACCCTTTGCGCCACACGTGGCGGAGGAAATCTGGCACGAGCTTGGCAACAAAACGCTCATTGTGCAGGAAAACTGGCCGGTCGCAGACGCCAAAAAAATGAAAGAAAGTCAAGTGAAGGTTGTAATACAAGTCAACAGCAAGGTGCGGGCGGAAATGATTGTCGCACTGGACGCAAGCGAACAGGACATCACGGAAGCTGCCAAAAAACTTCCGGCTGTGGATAAGTGGCTCGCGGGCAAAGAAATCAAAAAAATTATTTACATTCCGGGCAGACTTTTGAACATCGTTGCGCAGTAGTGGGTGAAAAATTACGCGACTTGACAACGCGCTTGACTTAAAATGACGATGGTGGTACAAATAGAGTATATGACAACAGAAAAAACAACCATAACCTTCAAACCGAAGCAAGTCACCAAACGACTTCTCTCGGTTTTGGGAACTCGGGCACAGGACGTGCTCGTCGGCCGTTTCGGTCTTGCCACGGACAAGCGCATGACGCTCGAAGCCATCGGCAAAAAGTACAAAATTACTCGCGAACGCGTTCGACAGATTGAAAATTACTCGATTATCAATATTCGCAAATCAAAAGAATA
>CAIXDB010000042.1 GCA_903918125.1 uncultured bacterium
CTCGAGCGATTTTTTGTTGAGATTTTTGTCCGTGATGCGTGTGAGAAAGTTGGAAAGTGATGTAAATTTCCCACCAGCCTTACGCTCGGTGATGATAGCCGTGCCGATGCCTTCGCCGAAATTTTTAATCGTGGTCAGTCCGAAACGTATCGAGTCCGGCATGCCAGCTTCGTGCGATTTCACAACCGAAAAACCCTCAAACGACTCGTTCACATCTGGCGGTAGCACCGGTATTCCCATGCGTTTACACTCGCCAATAATCTCGGCAATCATGTCCACATCTCCCGACTCGGCCGTGAGCACCGCAGACATATATATGGCGGGGAAGTTGGCTTTCATGTACGCGGTTTGATACGCCACCTTGCCGTACGACGCGGCGTGGGCTTTGTTGAAACCGTACCCCTGGAACGGTTCGAATAGATTCCATAATTCTTCCGCTTTTTCTTTTTTCATGCCACCGTGCGACACGCAACCCTCGACGAACTTGATGTGTTGCTTCGCCATTTCTTCGCGGATTTTCTTTCCCACCGCTTTGCGGAATTTATCCACCTCCGCCCAGTTGTATCCGGCGACCTCGATAGCGGTCATGAGCAAGTCGTCTTGATACACAAGCACACCAAATGTTCGCGCCAAAAAGTGTTTCATTTTTGGATGCAGGTAGGTCACCGGTTTCGTACCGTTTTTTCGAGCAATGTATTCCTGGATGTTATCCATCGGTCCCGGGCGATACAACGCCACCATCACGTTGATATCGTGAATGGTTGTCGGTCTGAGCTCCTTGAGTGCGCGCGTCATGCCGTCGCCGTTTAGCTGAAACAGACCGATCGTCTCACCGCGCGCAAGCATCTCAAATGTTTTTTTATCATCCACCGGCACGTTTTCAATATCGACATTTACACCTTCAATGACCTTCGCACGATGCACCGCGTCTGCGAGGATTGCCAAGTTGCGAATGCCGAGAAAGTCAAACTTGAGCAAGCCCACGCCGTCTTCTCCCACCGCATGCATGTCGTACTGTGTGATGATTTTGTTATCGCCTTTGGTATCATACTGAAGCGGTGTGTAGTCGGTCAGTGGCGTCGGGGATATGACCACTCCGGCAGCGTGCACGGAAATGTGTCGCGCACAACCTTCGATTTTTTGCGCCATATCGATAATTTTTTTGACATCGGCGTCGGTTTTGTAGAGCTCTTTCAACTCCGGAACTTCTTTCAACGCACGTTCGAGTGTCATGGCAAAACCTTGCTGACCCATCGGAATAAGCTTGGCAATCGTGTCGCCGGTGCCGTACGGAAAACCCATTGCTCGTGTCACGTCGCGCACCGCACCGCGCGCCGCCATGGTGCCGAACGTACCTATCTGCGCAACGTGGTCGGTGCCGTATTTTTTTCGCGCGTATTCGATGACCTCGTCGCGTCGGTTGTCGGCGTAGTCCATGTCGATATCGGGCGCGGACGGTCGCGACGGGTTCAAAAATCGCTCGAACGGCAAGTTGTATTCAAGCGGATCCACGTTTGTGATGCCCGCGAGGTACGTCACGAGCGAACCTGCCACCGATCCTCTGATGGTTGTGAGAATTCCATTCTCGTGCGCAAAACGCAACAAGTCCGCCACCACAAGAAAGTATGGCGAGTAGCCTTTGTCGCTGATGACTTTGAGTTCGTATTCCATACGCTCCATCCTTTCCGGCGTGCGTTCCAGCCCGCGTTTTTCGATGCCGGTTTCGGTCATGTATCGCAGTTCCGCGTCGTACGTTCGTCCGCTTTCGACGATGAAGTTCGGCAGAAACCATTTGCCGATGGAAATTTCCAAGTTGCATCGGTCGGCGATAACAGCGCAGTTATCGAGTGCATCTGGCGTGTCTTTGAAATATTTTTCGGCAAGTTTGCTCGAAATGAAAGAGAAATCGTCCGCGTTCGATTCGATTTTCTCAGAAATGTCGTTGTTGTTTTGCACCGCTATGAGTGTTTCGCGTGCGGCGCGGTCTTCGGGCGATATATAATAGACATCGTGCGCCGCGACAATCGGCGTGCCGGTCTCGCGGGCAAAGTCCAGCAATTTTTTCATATTCTCTTCGTGGCTGGGGATTTCCGGATGGTGGGTGATTTCGATGTAAAAATTCGGTCGCGAAACTTTTTCAACACTTCCGTCGGTTTGAATCATCTCGTCCACCGTGTCGGCAAAAGTTTTTTTGTACCATTCCAATCGCTCGCGAGCTTCGTCCGGTCGGCTGAGCTTGAGCGATTGCATGATGTCGGAGGAAAAAGACGGCGCGATGGCGATGAGACCGTCGTGATGCAACTCGAGCAACTCGCGGTCAACGCGCGGTTTATAGTAGAAACCTTCCATGTGGGCGAGCGTCACGAGCTTGATCAGATTTTTGTAGCCCGTGTCGTTCATCGCGAGCAAGACAAGTCGAAAACGTTCCTTGTCCACACCGGACACTTTGTCGTGCCGCGAACGATACGCCACGTACGCGTCGATGCCGATAATCGGTTTGATACCGGCCTTGACGGCGGTTTGATAAAACTCGATGGCACCGTACAGGTTGGCATTGTCAGTCAGTGCGAGCGCGGTCATGTCATTTTTTTTCGCCTCCGCCACCAGCGCATCGATTTTCGGCAAGGCGTTGAGCAGGGAATAGTGCGAATGCGTGTGGAGGTGAGTAAATCGCGATGTCGGTTTGGATTCCATGATGCGCACATTGTACCATAGCAAAGGAAAAGTTTTCCACTTGACTCAATTTGTACAAAATGTACAATATGGACATGAATATAAAAACTATATCAACCACCGAAGCGCGAGCACATATTTCAGATATTATCGAGCGAGTAAAAACTCGCGGAGATGTATTTGTCTTTGGCAGGAGAAATAATCCGGAGGCCGTGCTGGTGAAATTCCCGGATGCGTACAATTCACGTTTTTCCGATATTACCAACATAAACGCATATTCAGGGAGCTTCGATTTTCTACACGACGAACCGGATCTTTACAGCGTGTCAGACATAAAGAAGAAATATGCATAAAAGCGGGAAAATAGTTTTGATACCGTTTCCGTTCACGGATTTATCCGGCATGAAAGTGCGTCCGGCTGTCATTATTTCAAACAGACCAATCGGCGACGATGTGATTGTCGCTTTTATATCAACCAACACAAAGAAAAAAGGAGTACACGAAGTTTTTCTGAAAATGAACAAAACAAACGGCTTAAAATCTGACTCGGTCGTTGTTGCCTCAAAAATCGCGACATTGGAAAAGAAAACGATTTTGGGCGAGCTTGGAGAATTGTCTGGTACAGAAATGACTGAAGTGAAAAATAGAATAAAAAATTTGTTTTTGTAATAGTTTAAAA
>CAIXDB010000043.1 GCA_903918125.1 uncultured bacterium
ATGGCATCCGTGAGAGTTGTTTTCCCATGGTCCACATGCGCAATGATTGCAATATTTCTAATTTCCATATTTTTGTATTCAAACCAAACAAAAAGCCTGTTCACAGGCCTCGAGCGGGGCGAAGCTCGATTAAAGCATACAGAGGGGATAAAAGTCAACAGAAAAGCCACGTGTCACTCGTGGCTTCCTGCAATACTGAAAAATTTCAAACGCGGTCAATCTCGGCGAGGGTGGATTTGATTTCCTCGACATCTCGGCGGTGAGCTTCCTGTTCTTCTCTCTTGGCTTTTTCGGCCACTTCGGCGTCGCGCCGACGGAACTCCTCAAACAACTCTCGGGCACTTTTGTCCTTGGGTGGTTTGAAAACGGTAACGTTTGCGAGGACTGCTGTGCCAATTGGTTCGAGGTTGACGATGTAATGGACTTTTTCCGCCTTGTCGCCGAGGCGTAGAAAAGTTTTTGCCACCGTTTCCCCGGAACGTAGCCACGAGAATGGGTTGTACCATACGAACCCAACTCGTGTTATCTTTTTGCCGTCCCGGTCAAGAAGGTATAAACGATTTCTCGCGTATACTTCTGCGGTTACAGTACACTCAAACTCATCTTGATACGAATGGACGCCAAGATATTTGCGACTCGAAAACGAGTCCTTGAGATTTTCGCTGATACGCGAGACTTTCACCTCACTGACCCAGTCTGTGTGAATGAATTTCCTCAGAAAAGGAAACTCCTCGAAAAATGCGGCAATCTTTGAACGCGTCATAACACACTCCTTGGAGCATCACGCTCCGGTTGGAAAACAAGGCATCACGCCAAGTTTCAGTTTAATTTTGCTCAACGTTCCGTCTTGGAATCACTCCGCCACGGGTTTGAACAGTATTGCAGTCAACGAACTACTGCACAGAATTATACACCATACAAACCTACTCTGTCAAGTCTGATTTCGTGGTGGTTTTCACTCCCTCCGCGCCGAGTTTGTGGAAGTAAGTCAGGCCGTCGTGGAGGATGCCGTAGTGAAAATGTGATGCGTCGGTGGCGAGGACGAGCAGGTCGTTGTGCACCACGCTGTGCTCATGCTCGACGAGCGTCTCGATGGCACCGCGGATGATCGCCCAGCGTGTCATTGCCAAACCTTCGACGATAGCCGACCATTCGCCGATGACCGTGACGTCTTGCCATTTCTCGTTCACGTACAAGTCCCGCAAAAGTTGCAACGTTCGCTCTGCTATCTGCGCGCTCTCGAACACGATATCCGCCACACCGTTTTCTTGCGCGATTTTTTTCAATGCGTCGACGTGATGTTCGCTGTCTCGTATGATTTGCCCGCGCCGTTCCATGCCAAAAATTTGCTCAAGCGGAGTTTTGGCTTTCATGCACGTGTCCGTTTCCAGCTGTGCCATGCCGAGGACACGACCTATCTCATGGGCGAGGAGTTCATTCATGTTTGTAGATGGTTATGTGTGGATAATTATACCACATCGCTTGTTGCCAATGTGCTACAATATAGACGCACGCATACAATATATATGTCACCCGCACTTTCCATGCCGGCGCTTCCGTTCACTATCCCAACTTCTTGGTTTTTCAACGTGCCTGTGTTGCTCATCGTCCTGGCGATTTTTTTCATCCTGTACGCTGTCATGACAGGCGTTCTCTGGTATCACTGGTCGAAATACGGCATGCGCGAGCATGGTATCCTTGTCGCGCGAACACTGTTTATTTTTGTCTCGGCGATTTTGTTTTGCGTGGCACTCAGCGGTTTGTATTATTTTTAAATTTTCATCATGAACTACGATTCACTTCATCTCGAATCCGACGAGCACGTCATCCTCGAAGTTCGCAAGCATTGGATTGTGTTTGCCGGTCACGCGGTCAGTTTGCTCTTTGCCGGACTTCTGCCGTTTATTCTCTTCGTCGCGCTTGAAATGTTTGTGCCAGCTGTTTTGAACGCATTCAAACTGCCCGGCAATGTGTCGGCACTGTTTCTCTTTTTCTACGCGCTCTGGCTGTTGTTTTTGTGGATTTCATTTTTCATCGCATGGACGACGTATTATCTCGACGTCTGGTTTGTGACGGAGAAACGCATCATCGCCATCGACCAGAAGGCGCTGTTCGACCGCGAAATTTCCAACCTGCGTTTTGACAAAATTCAGGATGTGACCATAAACGTCGACGGTATGATTTCCACCTTTTTACATTTCGGCGATGTTAAAGTGCAGACCGCGTCCGAGGACGAGGAAGATTTCCTGATGCAAACCGTGCGCAATCCGGACGAAGTTCGCCGTGTCATTTTCAGCCAGCATAACGAAATCGGCGACGCATCACTGAAACAGGGACAGTATGTGAGACCTTCGGTGTAAAAAGAAAGGGCGTCGATTTCTCGAGCCCCCGTAGGAATTAGACAATTTCATTTGTAGTATATTTGCTTGTGCATTTCATCAATTTGAGATTTTGTCATGAATTCTTTCATGCAAAATTCGCAGATTCCAAACAGGTGGCCACGATAGCTTTTTATATCTGCGTGACCACATTCATCTCGGATTTCTTTCAGGTCTCTTTCAAGCTTTTCGACTTCCTTTCCCTCCCTTTTTCTTTCTTTGATTGAGATTAATATTTTACGTGTCCGTTTGTACACATCTGCTTGCACGTTTGTCATCATTTGTAAAAACCTTCTAAATAAAGTAGTATCACTTATATCGTGATACGTCAAGAAAAAACAAAAGGTAAAAAAGTTTTTGTTGGGGTGTCGGGTGGGGTGGATAGCTCCGTTGCTTTGGCGTTGTTGCAAGAGCAGGGGTACGACGTGACTGGTGTGTTTTTGAAAGTGTGGCATCCGGAATGGTTGCCATGCGATTGGAAGGAGGAGCGACGCTCTGCAATGCGAGTTTGTGCGACGCTCGGCGTGCCATTTCTGACACTGGACTGCACGGAAGAATACAAACGCGAAGTGGTGGACTACATGATTCGCGAATATTCGGCCGGTCGCGTGCCCAACCCGGACGTGTTTTGCAACAAGTACGTCAAGTTCGGCGTCTTTCTCGACAAAGCCCTTACTCTCGGCGCGGACTTTATTGCGACAGGGCACTATGCGCAGGTGTGTCAAGGACAGTCCTTGACACAGACTTTTGAACTGCGCGAATCCGTCGACGGCAATAAAGACCAGTCGTATTTTTTGTACACGCTCGACCAACGACAGCTTTCCCACATACTTTTCCCTGTCGGTGCGATGACCAAACCGGAAGTGCGCAAGCTCGCCGAGAAATTCGGCTTGCCGACCGCGACGAAAAAGGACAGTCAAGGGTTGTGCTTTTTGGGCAAGGTGGATATGAAAGATTTCCTGCAACATTACATTGCACCGCGTCCCGGACTTGTGCTCGACACGGCGGGCGAGACTGTAGGTCACCACGATGGCGCAATGTTTTACACTATCGGCGAGCGACATGGATTTACCATTACCAAAAAGTCACCGAACGACCCGCGGTTTTTTGTTGTGGCGAAAGATATCGAGAAAAATACGATTACGGTCGGAGAAAAGATTTCTGAAAAATCTGGCGACTATAACGCGCGAGAAATTATTGTTCGCGACCTTCATTTCATTTCCGACATCGAGCCGACATTTCCACTCCAGGCATGCGTGCGCATTCGCTACCGCCAGGAAAAGCAACCGTGCACAGTCACAAAACATTCCGACGGCTACCATATCGCCTTCGTCACTCTGCAATCCGGCGTTCCCGTCGGTCAATCCGCCGTGCTCTACTCCGCACCATCTCCCGAGTCAGTCTGTCTCGGTGGCGGAATTATCGATGAAATAAATTAGGCCACCTTGTGGGTGGCCTTCGGCGACCGAGTCATTTTTTGTCGCTCAGTTTCGGTTTGTATCTCACGAGCAGAACTTTCTTTTTATTTTTTTCGCGACAAACGATATTGACCTCGTTTGCATCCGCTACATTGAGACCGATTTTCTTGGCAAAGTTATCCAACTCTATCGTATTTTCGAAGTGTCGATAGCACCAGCCTTCTTTTTGCAGTTGTTTTCGTGTCTTCGTCTGAACGGCATTACGAATGCGTTCGTCGGCGCGACGAGCTTCTTGTTTGGAAAGTCTATCACATTGCTTGTCATCTTCCGGATTAACGGTTGCCCATGTTAATTTTCTTTTGGTCATCGAGATTCTCCGTTCATAATGTAATCATTTTTACGGAGTATCGTCAAGTATGAATATTTCTCACAGTTTGCGATAATGAAAACATGAATGAAAACAAAACCGGGGAAGTGTACGTGACGAAAGCGGACGGGACGAAGGAGTTGTTTGACAGTGCGAAACTTGAAACATCGCTCAAACGTGCCGGTGCGTCGAGCACGGTGGCGGAGCAGATTTTGGCGGATGTCATGGCGAGCTTGACCGACGGTTTGACCACGCACGATATTTATCGCAAGGCGTTTGGCATGTTGAGCGACAAGGAACAACCCATCGCCGTGCGCTACTCGCTCAAACGCGCGATACTCGAGCTCGGACCGTCCGGTTTTCCGTTCGAGGATTATGTCGCGGCCATTTTCAAACACAAAGGTTTTGAGACGCTGACCGACCAGCACGTCAAAGGTCAGTTTGTCGAACACGAAATCGACGTGGTGGCGTGGACGGACGAAAAACTCTTGATGGTTGAGGCGAAATTTCACAACCAACCCGGCGTGAAGTCGGATTTGAAAATTGCGCTGTACGTCAAGGAACGCTTCGACGACTTGAGTTCGGTCACGTTTGACTACGGACACCCCGGTCGCACGCTCGACGAAGGCTGGCTCGTGACGAACACGAAGTTCACGACGACCGCCATCGAGTACGGCTCGCATGCTGGAAGCCACCTCATAATGGTTGGCTGGAACTATCCGGCGCACGGCAACTTGCACGATATGATTCTCGAGGCGAAACTTCACCCGCTGACCTGCCTCGTGTCGTTGAATGGCATGCAGAAAAAAATGTTGCTCGACAAAGGAATCGTGCTCTGCAAAACACTGCACGACACGCCGGAACTGCTCGCACCACTCAGCTTGTCCGCCGAGGAACAACAACGCGTGTTGCAGGAAATCAACGAGTTATAAAATTAAATAACATGACCCTCAAACTTGAACAACGTTTTGATGCGATGAAAAAAATTCGGGACGAAGTGCTCGGGCTGAAGGAGTCACCGCTATATTTGTATCGCGTCGAGCACAAATTTTTCCCCGTTATCGGCGAGGGGAGTCACATGGCGCACATCATGTTTGTCGGCGAGGCACCGGGCAAAAACGAAGCCGAAACGGCGCGACCGTTCTGCGGACGTTCGGGAAAATTTCTCGACGAAATGCTTGAGTCGATTCACCTGAACCGCTCCGACGTGTACATTACAAACATTGTGAAGGATCGCCCGCAAGACAACCGCGACCCGTCGGCGGAGGAAATCGCCCTGTACGCGCCGTATCTCGACCGCCAAATCGAAATCATTCAGCCGAAAGTCATCGCTACGCTCGGACGTTTTTCCATGTCGTACATCATGAGCAAGTTTGGCATCGCCGACCAAATGAAACCGATCGGCCAGATGCATGGACAGGAATTCCATGTCAAAGCCGACTATGGCGATATCGTAATCGTGCCACTCTACCACCCGGCCGTGGCACTCTACGACGGAAGCACTCGCGACACGCTCCTCGCCGATTTCCAAGTGCTCAAGAAATACGTCGTTTGAGATTTTTTCTTTTTTGTGTCACCATACGGGTATGAACTCAAACGACATTCGTTCGCGATATCTTGAATTTTTTAAAGCCCGCGGACACACCATCATCCCGTCCGCCTCGCTTGTGCCGGAGAACGACCCGACAACTCTTTTCACCGGTTCCGGTATGCAACCGATGGTGCCATATCTGCTCGGAGAAACGCATCCGGAAGGTACGCGTATCACCGACTCACAAAAGGCCTTTCGTAGTGGCGATATCGACGACGTTGGAGACAATCGTCACACCACGTTTTTTGAAATGCTCGGAAACTGGTCACTCGGTGATTATTTTAAAAAAGAACAAATAGAATGGATGTTTCAGTTTTTGATCGAGGAAATAAAAATTGACCCGAAAAAATTGTACGTGACGGTTTTTATCGGTGACGAAAAAAATAAGATTCCGAAAGACACCGAAGCAGCAGAAATTTGGAAAAAACTTTTTGCAGAGAAAGGGATTGATGCAAGAGAAGTAGATATCGGTAGTGAGGAAAACGGATATGCAGTCGGGATGCAAGGCGGGCGGATTTTTTACTACGATGTGAAGAAAAATTGGTGGTCACGTGCCGGTATTCCGGACAAGATGCCGGCAGGCGAGCCGGGCGGTTCCGACTCGGAAATGTTTTACGAATTCGAAAATGTGCCACACGACAAAAAGTTCGGCGAGCATTGTCATCCGAACTGCGACTGCGGACGATTTTTGGAAATCGGCAACAATGTGTTTATGCAGTACAAGAAAAATCCCGACGGGACATTTTCGAAGTTGCCAAAACACAACATCGACTTTGGTGGCGGGCTCGAACGTATGGCGATGGCAGTTTCCGGTTGCGCTGATATTATACAGGTCAATCATCGACCGATACTCGACTACATCGAAAAAGTTTCCGGAAAAACGTACGGCAAAAATCATGAGGAAACCAAGGCTTTTCGGGTTATTGCCGACCATACGAAAGCATCAGTGTTTTTGATTGCCGACGGTGTTCTGCCAAGCAATGCCGACCAAGGATATTTCGTACGCCGACTTCTGCGGCGCGCGGTGCGATTTTCAGATACGCTTGGTGTGGGTGAAAGTGTTTTGTCCGGAATTGTCGAACCGATTGCCGAAATGTATGCCGATTCGTATCCGGATGTGAAATCAAGAGCGCGAGAAATTTCAAAAGTAATTGCCGACGAAGAAAAACGTTTTCGCGAGACACTGGCAAAAGGTTTGAAAGAATTCGAAAAAGGCACAGATCCGTTTGTGCTCTTCACGACGTACGGTTTTCCGTTTGAACTGACGCAGGAGCTGACGCGAGAAAAGGGTCGTGAGGCGGACGAGAAAAAGTTTCGGGCGGATTTGGAAGCGCATCAGTCGCTTTCGCGTGCGGGGAGCGAACAGAAATTCAAAGGCGGGCTTGGCGGGACGGGCGAGATGGAGACGAAATATCACACCGCGACGCACCTGCTCCGACAAGCGCTCGCTGACGTGCTTGGCGCGGTGGACCAAAAAGGAAGCAACATCACTGCCGATCGTTTGCGTTTTGATTTCACGCACGATACAAAAATGACCGACGATGAAAAACAGCGCGTGGAGAAAATAGTCAACCAGAAAATCGCCGAAAAACTTCCAGTCAAAAAAGTGGTCATGAAAAAAGAAGACGCGGAAAAAACCGGCGCAGCGCACATGTTCGGCGACAAATACGGCGACGAGGTGCAGGTGTATTACATTGGTGACTCGCTCGTCTCGGCGTACTCCAAGGAATTCTGTGGCGGTCCGCACGTGGAAAACACAGGCGAGCTTGCGATCCCGCCGGTCGGCACTTCAGATAGTCACCCTCTCACATTCAAAATCGTAAAAGAAGAATCAGTCTCGGCAGGCATTCGTCGCATCAAAGCGGTGATTGACTTATATACTCAAGGGTTGTATACTACTCTCGTAGTTCTTTGATACTCATTTGCGATTGCTATAGCTGAAAAGTGCCTTAATATAAGGCTTTTCTCAGCTATGGCAAGAAGGTATTTGCCCGCTGGCTTAAAAGGAGATGACGCCATGGAATCCATGACCCCATCTGTAAGTGAAGTAAAAACGACTACTGCCGGTCAGATCGACAAGGCAGTTTCTAATTACCGGGCGTTGCTTGAAAAGCACGCTCCTGAGTTTGGTGCCGAGCCTGTGCAGACGGTGCTCGGCCAATCCGAACTTGCCGGAGAAATGTTCGACCTGTTCCGGCGACGTGTGGAAGCCGTGAGTAACATCATCACGCGACGAGTGAAGGTGGACCGGACACGGACACCGGAAGCAGTCTTGGCCGCCACCGGTCGGAAGCAGTACGTAACCGACAATGTTGTTGCCACAATGCCGAAAGGCGATGGCAATGATGTCACCGTGCACTTCTTCAAACTCGACTTGTCCGAGCGAAATGGTTACATTTCGGACAACGATTTGGAGAAGGAGTTTGACCTGCGCGGTCTCAAACCGGCGGATCCGTATTCGCCCGCAGCAGTCAATGAAGCCGATCCGGTTTTTGCCGACGAGCATCCCAATGCCACGCACTGGAAGGATGCCAACGGCAAGTGGTGTTTTGCCACGTTCCGCCGGTGGCGCGGCGGGCGGTACGTGGGCGTCTACCGCAACGACTTCGACTGGGGTGACGACTGGTGGTTCGCTGGTCTTCGCAAGTAGTACTTCGGTTTAAGTTACTCGGATCTTTTTGATCCTTTGGCTTTGAACCTTTGTCCCCCGTTTTTGTTCAGAAATTTGAACGAAGCGGGGGATTTTGTTATGCTGAAAAAGGTAGTAGGTGAATATCAGTATGTGTTGATTGATACATACCACCGAATCCAGTATCCGTATGTCGAGAGTGTTTGAGATTATGATTTCAGACAGAGTGGTATACGAAGACTCTTCAAAAAAGAAGATACTTGGTGTAGGGTGCTAGCGCATTATGATGCGGAATACGATTCAAGCCGGAGAAATTTCGATGGCTGGTGGCATGGAGGGCACTCTATACAATATTGCCACGTTCAACCGGTGGAACGACAAGCGGAACGTGAACGTCAACCGCAACGACAACGACTGGAACGACAACTGGTGGTTCGCGGGCCTTCGCAACTCTCTTTATTTCTCTCCCTTTCCGGGGGAGTTTTTTGTTAACTGTCCTTGCAAACCGCCGAGCATTTTGCCCGCTTCGTCTACCTTTAGCGAAAGCGCGATATATTTTTTATCATCAAGCGATTTCGTTTCCCACAGCACAAGCACAAGCAGCTTGAGCGTGTCGAGTTTGCGTATCGCAAGCCGCACATAGGGCTTCTTTTCTTCGCGTTGCAAAAACGCTGCGGCAAAAGTCGCCTCCATTGTCTCTATAAACAAAGTGTCTATCCTCTCGCCCAGCGTGTAGCGGTGGAGTTTTGGCAATGTAGAATGGTACTCATGCCAAAGCAAATAAGCTTGTTTGATATGCTCCAACACGGGCAGGAGAGTCCTGCGGGGGGGGGTCCACTCCAAGAGTATTTCCGCTCATACCTACCAAGATATCATC
>CAIXDB010000044.1 GCA_903918125.1 uncultured bacterium
CATTTAAAAAAATTACAGAAATTGCGAAGACCGATTACATTGGCGACACCGGACCAACGACGATCGAAGAATTGAAACCATACGTTGTGGCGGCGAAAACAATCGTTTGGAACGGACCGCTTGGAAATTATGAAAAAGGTTTTACCGATAAAACGGAACAACTGGCGGAAATTATTTCGCAGTCTGGTGCTGCGACGATAGTCGGCGGGGGAGACACACTCGCGTCGATCAAGAAACTCGGCATTGACGACAAGTTCACATTTATCTCGACCGGCGGCGGCGCAATGCTCGACTTTTTAGTCAACGAAACACTCCCGGGAATTGATGTGTTGGAAAAATAAAAAGAACCTGGCAAAATAAATTTCAGAGCAATCTGTCTGGCGAAGCTTCGCCAGCGAACTTCTCGAACCTCAAGAAAATAATCTCCTCGGCGTGTGCCACTGCGCCTGCGTCGTTATTTTCTAAGGTTCTGCGAAAGGCTCTGAAATTTATTTTGCCAGGTTCTTTTTAATTTTCTCCGCATTACCCTTAAAATCTTTTTTATCGCCGGAAACTTTTGAGTTTGGGAACACCCAGATGTGCGCATGTTCCACTTCGTCGCCGACGATTTTGGAAAGTATCCAGTCGGTGTGAAACGCTTTCTGTTGCGCTTGCGCGATTTTTTTTACCACCTCGAAATATTCGCCGGCGTTTACAACATCCCACACCCATCGCACGTGTTTTTTGGGAATAACCTGCACATGTCCGGGCGATTGCGGATTGATATCAAGAAAGGCAAAAAAATTTTCATCCTCATACACTTTGTACGCGGGGATTTCTCCGCGAATTATTTTGCAAAAAATACAGTTACTCATGGCAACACCAGTATATCACACCGCGGTGTACCTTGTGTTATTCACTAATTTGAACTTTTTCCCACCAGTCATGATACACTGTCAGGTATGGAAAAAGCAGTGGAAAAAAATAGAAAAAGATATACTGTGCGTGACGCTGTTTCAAATGAAGTCGTCGAAAATTTAAAAATGTTTCATCCTGTCGTGCAAGGACTTCTGAATGCTCGCGGGATCACGGATGAAGTGTCCGCACAGAAATTTCTCAATCCGAACTATGATCTGCACACACACGACCCGTTTCTTTTGAAGGACATGCAGAAAGCGGTTGAAAGAATTTTTCGCGCGATGAAGGAAAAAGAAGTCATCGCCATTTACAGCGACTACGACGCGGATGGAATTCCGGGCGCAGTCGTTCTACATGATTTTTTTAAAAAAGTGGGATACGAAAATTTTGTAAACTACATTCCGCTTCGCAACGAAGAAGGATTCGGACTGAACAAAAAAGCCATCGATGATTTGAAAAAACAAAACGTAAAACTGCTCGTGACGATTGATTGCGGAATCAACAATGTGGCGCATGTGGCGCATGCAAACAAAAATAATATTGATGTCATTGTGACCGACCATCACATTCCTGGCGCCGAGTTGCCGGAGGCGTTCGCAATCATAAACCCGAAACAGGCGGGCGACGAGTATCCGGAAAAAATGCTCTGCGGGTCCGGCGTCATATTCAAAGTTACGCAAGCACTCTACAAATACGGCCAGAAACAAGGGCTTTTTGACGTCACCGCCGGTACGGAAAAATGGATGCTCGACATGGTCGGCTTGGCGACACTCTCCGACATGGTGCCGTTGCTTGGCGAGAATCGAGTTTTTGCGCACTATGGCTTGATGGTCCTGCGCAAGTCACCGCGAGTCGGACTTTCGAAACTTTTTTCACTTTTGAAAATCGATCAGCGCAACGTAACGGAGGACGATATCGCGTTCATGATTACTCCGCGCATCAACGCCGCGTCGCGCATGGGTGTGCCACTCGACGCGTTCAAACTTTTGTCGACGACCGATGAGGTTGAGGCCGGCATGCTCGCCGAACATTTGAATAATAAAAACGACGAGAGAAAAGGCGTGGTCGCGGGCATGGTCAAAGAAATTAAAAAAAAGATTCACGAACGCGAGCAGGGGAATGAAACCGACGCCGGAGAAAAAATGAAGCATGTGTTGGTGATCGGAAATCCGGAATGGAAACCGTCGCTTCTTGGGCTGGTCGCAAATTCATTTTCCGACGAACATGCACGTCCGGTTTTTTTGTGGGGCAGAAACGGCGAAGTTGGAGACGATGAAAGCGACGCAAATGTCGGCACGGTGTTGAAAGGTTCGTGCCGCGCCGGCGGTGATACAAATGTTGTGGCACTGATGGAACGCGCGAGCGACGTGTTTCTGGAATACGGCGGACACAAGGGTGCCGGAGGATTTTCTGTGGCGTACGAAAATATTCACACGCTCGAAAAAAGATTGAACGATGCGTATACCGAGTTGCAAAAAGAGAAACCGGAAATGTGCGACACGCTGGTCGACAAAAAACTTTCGCTCGATGATGTGAACTGGCAAATGTATAAACATATTGAACAGTTCGCGCCATTCGGATATGAAAATCCCAAACCGCTTTTTCTGTTTGAACGCATCCGTGTTGCCGGCATGAAACTTTTCGGCAAGGAAAAAAATCATCTTGAGTTGAAATTCAAAAACTCGGCCGGTAAAGACGTCACGGCAATCGCATTTTTCGCCACGCCGGAAAAGTTTTCGGTCTCTCTCGACCCCGGCAGCGTCGTGAATCTTGTCGCCACGCTCGAAAAATCCACCTTCCGAAATTTTCCCGAGTTGCGTTTGCGCATCGTTGACATTTTTTAAATTATGAATTACACTGTCCCCAGTGCTCCTAGTTGGAATTTTGCCGTTGTCACATGCTCCGTCTTTGGTGGGCATGGCAACGGCTTTTTTGTTATACTATATTTCCATGAATGTTATCTTTACAGACGGTGCGGCGCGAGGCAACCCTGGGCCGGGCGGGTGGGGGACGGTTGTGGTTGGTGAGGAAAAAGTGGTCGAGTACGGCGGGCACGAGGACCACACTACGAACAACCGCATGGAAATCATGGCGGCTATCACAGGTCTTGAACAAACGACCAAAAGCCAGAACGCGGTTGTCTACACCGACTCGGCGTACCTGCTTTCCGGCATCACGCGATGGGTCTTTGCGTGGGAGAAAAATAATTGGAAAACATCGCAAAAAGAAGATGTGCTGAACCGTGATTTGTGGGAGCGACTGATGAAAACAACGAGCCACCGCAGTGTTAAATGGGAACTTCTCAAGGGTCACAGCGGAATTCCGATGAACGAGCGCTGCGATGTCATCGCCACATCTTTTGCCGACGAGCGTCCCATCGTTTTGTACAACGGTTCGCGCGAGCGCTATGGCGTATCGCTCGATATTGTGGCAAAAACAATGCAGAACATAGTGCAAAAAAACAGAAATCGAATTCCGGCGCACTCGTACGTTTCGATGGTGGACGGTATTGTAAAAGTGCACGCGACATGGATGGAATGCAAAACGCGTGCGTTTAACAAACCCGGTGCGCGGTTCAAAAAAGCCATTTCGCAAGCGGACGAAGACGACATAGTGCGTGAGTTTGGAGGGAAGTGAGTTGTAAAAATTTCTTCGCAACATGATTCTCCCGATTATTTTTTCTTTCATATTTGGAATTTTTGTCGGCTCCGTTTTTCCCGTCACGATAGGGTTGCTTGTAGCGACTCTCGTGCTCTCGGCGCTGTGTTTCGCATATCGTTTTCGTCTTTCTGACACCGCTCGCAAAATCGTCACGCTCGTCGCGGTTATGTTGTTGTCCGTGACGTGCGGTATGGCGCGCATCTACGTTTCAAATCTCTACACACGCTCGCAACTCGACGCGTATGCCGGTCACAAAATTTCGGCCGAAGGTGTCATTGTCTCCGAGCCGGACGTGCGCGAGGACAAAACTTTTTTGACTATCGGTCTGCGCAGTATCAAACTCTCGTCGACCAGCCCCGCCATTGCCGTGCATGAAAATATTTTAGTATCCGTGCCATTGTATCCGGAATTTTCGTACGGCGATCTCGTGCGTGTTTCCGCAACGCTCGCCAAACCGACCGCCATCGCTTCGGACGACGGTCGAGTGTTCGACTACGCCGGCTACCTGCGCGTGCGAAACATTTGGTACGTCGGAGCATTTCCATATGTCACGTTTGTTTCGGCCGGTCACGGCAGTCTGCTTCAATCCTGGCTTTTCTCCCTCAAACACGCATTCACACGAGCTCTCAATAATGCCATTCCGCCACCCGAAGCCTCCCTCATGGCCGGACTTCTCATCGGCGCCAAGCAAGCGCTCGGCAAGGAATTGCTCACGGAATTTTCTCGCGCCGGCGTGTCGCATGTCGTGGTGCTCTCCGGCTACAACATCACCATCGTGGCCGAAAGTATCATGGCGGTGCTCGCTTTTTTGCCGGCCATGACAGCGTTTCTCATCAGTTGCCTCAGTATCGCGCTGTTCACTTTGCTCGCCGGCGGGGGAGCGTCGGCACTGCGCGCGGCGATCATGGTGCTCACCGCGCTGTTTGCCACGAAAGTCAACCGCGAATATCACGCCGACCGCGCATTCGGTCTGTCCGTCGTAGCGATGCTTATCTGGAATCCGCTCTATCTTGTTTTCGACCCGTCATTTCAACTTTCGGTGCTCGCAACCATCGGCATTATTTTCGTCTCACCGTACGTCGAGCCGTACCTCGCCCGCGTGACCGAAAAATACGGCGTGCGCGAGGTCGTCTCCGCCACGCTCGCCACCCAACTCATCGTCTTGCCGTTTCTCATCTGGAACACCGGCATCCTCTCGCTCGTCGCACTGCCGGTGAACATTCTCATCCTCGGCACCGTGCCACTGACAATGCTTCTCGGCTTTATCACCGGCACCGTCGGGCTTTTCTCGCTTTACCTCTCGTACATTCCCGCCCTACCGTCCTACGCACTCCTCTGGTACCAACTCGCCGTGGTCCACATCGGCGCAACCCTGCCATTCGGCGCCCTCGCACTGCCCGCATTCTCATTTTGGATTTTACTCGCCGTCTACCTGATTATTTTCGCCGGATTATATTTTCTAAAAAAGCGAACCGCCCGATAGTCACCAGGACGTCGGACGGTTACCCACTTGATTTTTTGGCCACTTCGAACAAAACATTTTTGCATATCCAATCAGTTTTTCGTTTGAATGAACCCAAAATGTTTCAGAGCAAGTCGGGCATTTGAGTATGAATTTGTAATCCCTGTGTCCAACAATATGTTTGTACATTTCCCGACCAAGAGGGGCTTGCCAGGAACAGTCTCTGCTCTCACACCTCCATCCATTGGAATGTGGAATATTTCTACTTAGAAC
>CAIXDB010000045.1 GCA_903918125.1 uncultured bacterium
AAGGAATTGCATTACGCAGTCGTTTCCGGAGGCGGTCCGGGTATCATGGAAGCGGGCAATCGCGGGGCATTCGAAGCCGGTGGCGAGTCGGTCGGGCTGACCATCGAGCTACCCGACCATCAAGTAACAAACAAATACCTCACTCACGAGCTCGAGTTGTATTATTTTTTCTCACGAAAGGTTTGTTTGTCATTTTCGGCCGAAGCGTATGTTTTTTTCCCGGGCGGACTCGGCACGCTCGACGAATTTTTTGAAATTCTGACACTCGTCCAAACGCACAAAATCGAGTCGGTGCCCATCATCCTCGTGGGCGTCGATTTCTGGAAACATATTGACGAACTTTTGAAAAAATTGGTGACGGAGTACAAAACAATCGACGAACGCGATCGGCAGTTTTACACGATCACGGACAACGTGGATGAAATCATGAATATCATTCGCACCGCACCGATCCGCAACGGCATCAAGTTTGACTACAAAGCACCGGCGGAATAACGAAAACTAAAATTTCGTTGAGTGTCGCAAGCTTTTTTGAGCCTCTCGCAGAACCTTAGAAAATAACGACGCAGGCGTGCGTGGCACACGCCGAGGAGATTATTTTCTTGAGGTTCGAGAGCGAGCAAAAATCGCACCAGCGATTTATTGTGTGCTCAAAAAAGCTTGCGACCGAGAAAGAAATTTTAGTTTTCGTTATTCCGCTTTCGCAATTTCCTTTTTGATTTCTTTGAACTCGTTTTCGATTTCGGTCAGGCGTTCGCGGGATTGTTTGATCAGCTCCGCGCCTTCGCGTACGTTTTCGATTCCCTTCTCCACGTCGAGTTCCGACTGCGACTCAAACCACGACACGATCTGCGCCAACTTTTTCAACGTCTCGTTCAGGTTTATGTTCCCTTCATTTTTGTCTTCTGTTTTTTTAATCATATTTTTATATTACCTTGCTTTGTATCATACCATCTGAAACCAAAATTTCAACTTCGTCGCCCACTTGAACATCGGCTCGATGGCGAACCACTTTTCCGCCGGTGCGCACGATGCTGTATCCGCGCGCGAGCTGACGCGTGGGGTTTGAGAGTTCGAGGGTTCTGCCGGTTTGAGTGAGCATCTCCGACACGCGTCGCGACAACACTTCGAACCCGCGCACAAGATCGCGTCCGTGTGTTTCAACACTGTCACGCAAGCGAGTGATGCGTGACTCGATTCTGCCAAGTGCTACGGCGAGTGTTTGCTCGGCACGCAAAAAGCCGGCAAGCACAAGTGCGAAACGACGCTCAATCGAAACGTACGAATTTTCGATTGCGTAATGCGCGTCTTTCACCCGCGACTCGAACTCTGACACAATTTTTTGCTCGGACAACCGCACCGTCGCGAGCGCATGCGCCCAGGATTCGTTCAACTCATGTGCTATGGCGGTCGGTGTCGAGACGTTCAAGTCGGAAACAAGCGCCACGAGAGAAACGTCCTTGTCGTGTCCGATGCCGGTCAACACCGGCACGGGAAATTCCGCAACCGCACGCACCAGCGTTTCATTATTGAATGCCAGGAAAGACTCGAGCGACCCGCCACCGCGCATTATGACGAGTACATCGATATCTTTTTTGCGAAGCGTCGCGAGTGCGCCGAGCAAATCCTTCGTCGCGTCCGCACCTTCCACTTTCGAATCAACAAACAAAATTTCGTATCCAAACTTGCCGATGTTGGTCAGGAAGTCGTTGATAACCGCGCCGGCCTTTGACGTCACCACACCGATGCGATGCGGATAGTCAGGCAGTGCGCGTTTGCGCGACAGTGCGAACAACCCTTCCGCGTCGAGCTTTTTCTTCAACTGTTCGTACGCCATCTGCAATGCGCCCTCGCCGACAAGCTCCACCGACTCGACTTGCAAACTCAATCCCCCGTTCGGTTTGTAAATTGCCGGGTATGCCGTGACGATGACCTCGAGCCCGTCACGCAAGGCAACGCCCGACATTTTGAAATCGTTTTTCCACATAAAACATTTGACCGTGCTTTGGTCGGTGCTGTCCTTCACGGAAAAATATAAATACGAACGTCCGTCGTACATTTGCATGTTTGTCACCTCGCCGACAATTTTTGCCTTCTCGTCCTTGAGCGTCGAATTGATGCGGTCGAGATATTTACTGACTGTGAGAATGGTTTCTTGTGCCATGAGGAATATTCTATCACACTACACACCGCCGTTACACGTTTTCGGAGACCACAATCCCCGACCAGTTTCTTGCGCGGTAGATTGGGCACGAAGAAATTCTTGCTGGAATTCATATGGCTTATTTTCGTATGTGTATTCGCGGGCAAAGCCGAGTTGAACGAGAATCAAGTCGACGAACGTGCCGTCGGGCAAGTAGACATAGCGGAGCAAGCGGCCGTATTTGTCGCGATTGGCTTGAGTCTGGTCGGCGACGAGGCGCACGGACTGGCCGTCGAGAAGCGATTTTGTTTCGGCGCTTGCCTCCGGACCGAAACATTGCACGGGCTTGCGCGAGTCAACCGTCTCCGGCGTGTCCATGCCGAGCAAGCGCACCGTGTCGTCCGTGCCGGCGATTGACACGACGATGGTATCTCCGTCAATGACGCGCACGACGGGAACGAAATCATTGGAGGCCGAAGTCGCGTGAGTTGTGACGATGGTCGTTTGTGAATCGATAATGTCCGCCGTTTGTGCAATGTGAGCGGAAGTTTTCGAAAAATTTCCCTGCCACAACAAAAATCCGCCGAGCAAACCGAGCGCAAGAGTTGTAAGCAAAAATTTTTTCATATCATGTTATTTTGGTCATGCGACCACTCGTATTCAGTGGTTGCAGTCATACGACTACTGCTCGCTTTCAGTGGTTGCCGCGGTGTTTTTTCCACCATTCCCAGACAGTCGGCAGGACAGAAACAAAAATAATCAAGACGATAATCGGCGTGATATAGTTGCTTGCATTTGGCAAAATTTTGCCAAGAAAAAATCCGAGCGTGGTCATGCCCAGCGACCAGCCGGCGACGCCGAGAAGCGCGTATCGGACAAACTTGCCATAGGTAAAGTCAGCCATGCCGGCAAGCGACGGGGCAAAACTGCGCACGACAGGCACGAACCGACCGATGATGATGGTCTTGGCACCGTATGTTGCGAAAAATTCGTGCGTGTATGTGATGTATTTCGGATTGAAAATTTTTGAGTTCGGATTATTGAAAAACTTGGCGATGATGCGCTGTCCGAAAATGTAACTACCGATGTAACCGAGCGTGCCGGAAATAAAATAAATGGCGATGAGCCACCAGAAATTCAAGTAGCCCTGCGAAGCGAGAAAACCGGTAGTGAAAAGCAGTGAGTCGCCGGGTAGGAAAAATGTCATAGGGAAAGACTCGAGAAAAATAATCAGAAAAATTCCGACATACCCGGCTTTTTGAATGATTGTGATGATGTCGAGCGTCAGGTGCATGTTATTTAAATTCCGGCGCGAGTAAACTTTCAACAGCGGATTTTTGCAGAGGAAATTCCAAAATACCTGCGGAATACGGCGCGACTTGATACTCGCCGAAAATGAATGTGATGGTTGACGACGTGAGATACCACGACGAAAAGTTTGTTGTGGTCGCTTCGGTTCCACTGTCAATCATGTCCGCTTGCGAATTGTCGCCGAGTGTGGTCGTGAAATATTGTCGGGCAAGCGGTGCAACTGTTGCAAGATACGGCTGTGCGAACACGTCGTCGAGTGTCACAAGCTTGCCCGCCGCGTCGTATGTAAACGTCGTTTCCGTCGTCGCACCGTGCGCCCCGCCTTCGAACTGATACGTTTCAATAATGTATGTCACCGTGTTCGTCGAGGTAGCCACACGCGTGGTCACCGTCAAGTTGTATGCCAGAGCTTCCGCCGGAAAATCCCGCGCCTCCGCGTCCGTCACGGAATTATAATCATCCAAAAATTGTTGTTTGGCATTTTGTACAAAATCGTACACGTCCGGCAACACCGTCGCCGACGATTGCGGATATGTCATGGTGAGCGTGTACGCTTTATGCGCGTCGGTTTGGTTGTGACTTTCCGTAACCATCGGCGCAATTGAAACACCACCGGCTTGTGCTGTCGAAGTCACGGTCGTTTCCGGCGCCGTCACC
>CAIXDB010000046.1 GCA_903918125.1 uncultured bacterium
ATGTCCGCCGTCACATCTGCGATGAGTGCGTTAAACTCGTCGAGCAATCCTTGCGCATCCGTCGTGAGCGTCTCCGGTTTCCTGCCGTCCCACGTCTCGGTGCTCGACAAAACGTATCGCGTGATGTTCCAAATTTTATTGGCGAAATGTTTGTACGCTTTTATTTTATCCTCGGAAAGTGCGAGTGACGAGCCGGGCGTGTTGCCGACGACGAGTGCCATGCGCAATGCGTCCGTGCCAAATTTTTCCGTGAGGACGAGCGGGTCGACAACGTTGCCTTTGCTTTTACTCATTTTCAAACCTTTGCCGTCGAGCACCATGCCATGCAGGTAGACCGTTTTGAACGGTAACTCTCCGGTGACGTACAGTCCGAGCATGAGCATACGCGACACCCAAAAGAAAATAATATCGCCGGCAGTTTCCATGACGCTCGTCGGATAAAATGTTTTGAAGTCCCTCGAATCCGGAAATCCGAGCGAGGCAAACGGCCACTGACCGGATGAAAACCATGTGTCGAACGTATCGGTGTCTTGAACCATCGCACCGCCACATTTTTCACAGGTCGCTGTGTTGTTGTTCAAATCGACAACTCCGTGTCCGCATTTTGTACAGATTTTTGCCGGAATGGGAATGCCCCAGACGATTTGTCGGGAGATGTTCCAGTCTAATATATTTTCGAGCCAGTGAATGCTGATTTTTTCGAAATGTTCCGGAATGTACTGAATCTCGGCATCTTTGATTTTTGCCAATACTTTTTCCGCCAGCGGTTTCATTTTGACAAACCACTGACTTTTGATTTGCGGTTCGATAATGGTACCGCATTTGTAGCAGGTGCGAACGACATGTTTATAGTTTGCATCAATTTTTTCGACGAGACCTTTGCTTTGTAATTTTTCAATGATAAGGGGTCGAGCTTTTTTGATGTGTTGTCCGGCGAATTCTCCGGCGATGGGGAGGAGAATACCGCGCTCGTCGATGATTTGTTCTTTTTCCAGTCCGTGACGCTCGGCGATGTCGAAGTCGACTGGGTCATGCCACGGCGTGATGGTCATAACACCAGTACCAAACTCCATGTCGATTGCCGAGTCTTTGATAACGGTCGCGGTGATCGGTCCGTTTATCCATTCGAGATGTATTTTTTGACCGTCGGCATATTGTGCGTACCTTTTATCGTCCGGATGCATTACTACATATTTATCACCGAACTTTGTTTCCGGTCGCGATGTGCCGATGACAAACGGCCCGTATTTCAAATAGTAGAATGAATCGACTCTTTCCTCGTCTTTTATTTCCAAATCGGAAAAAGAAGTTTGGTGTTTCGGACACCACGACACGATTCTGTTTCCGCGATAGACCAGTCCGTCTTCAGACATTTCTTTAAATGTGTTGTACACGGTGTGCACGATGTCTGGGTCGAGGGTGAATTTTTCTCGCGACCAATCGCACGATGCCCCCATTTTTCTGATTTGAGATTTGATATGCGAAGAGTTTTGTAACGTAAAATCCAAAATTTCTTCGTACAGTTGTTTCGGCGGAATATCGAAACGCGTGCGTCCTTCTTTCTCCAGTTTTTTTTCATACACCACTTGCGTTTCAAATCCCGCATGGTCGAGTCCAGGTAACCACAATGTCTTATATCCTTGCATGCGTTTGTATCGCACCATGATATCTTCGATGGTCATAACAAGTCCGTGACCGGCGTGAAGGGAACCGTTGGCATTGGACGGCGGCATAATGATGGTGAACGGTTTGGCAGTTTTGTCCGGGTTATTGTCCGGATTGAAAAATCCGC
>CAIXDB010000047.1 GCA_903918125.1 uncultured bacterium
ACGATTCCAAAACCGAGCAATAGATATGAAATCTCCGATATGAGCTGTTTTGATTTTGATACGGCTGTCACTTGTGCGCCGTCCACTCCCCCGTCTCCTTCAAAATATGCGCGCAGATATGCCGAAATGACTTCTTTTGGAGCGTTGAACAAAATGTTTGGAACGTGTTTTGTATCCGACCTGCCGTCCGCGCCGATTGCGTACAGTAGCGCAGTAAACGGTCGACAACTTACCACAATATCCGTCGATGTGGCAAAACTCGGAATACCTACGTTCTTGCAACTTTCTTGAATCGCATTTCGTACATCCATGTCTAGGTTACTGATGTGAATAGCGTCTTGATTTATACAACCTTCCGCCGTGATGTATCCGAGCAGTGCTCCCAACTCTTTTGTAACAGGAAGAAGTGCCGGCAGTTTTCCCGAACCGGATGCCGACATCACGGACAAACCAACTAATTCTTTTTCAGTTAGCGTGACATTGAATTTTTTGAGCAGTGCATGGAAATATTCGAGTGGAATCCTTGATCCTTTTTTATATTTCGGCAGATATTGGTCATATTTCCCATCAATACTCTCTCGAGAATATGCCGTGTGAATTCGTGCAACGATTTCCTGTGCCCCAACAACGTACATTCTCGGTTGATTTTTCAAAAATTCCAAAAGGTTTAGTGTCCGCGGTACATCCGTGTTGTTTGTAAAAGCAACTGTTCGAGGTAACGGCACGCACTCACCCACGTTCACCTCGGTGCTTTTTGCCACCACCACTTGTCCGTCGCGCAAGACGAGCATGTTGTGATCGCCGGTTGTCGTCACTTCACGACCGCTCTGCGTTTTGAACGCATAATATGTATCAGGCGCATTCTTGCGAGCGGCAACGGTCACAGGTGACCACGAACCGCGCAAGTTTTTGTCAAAACTCCACACTTCAAATCCCGGGTTGAGTGCCCCTTCGATTTCGCGGTCGATTTTTGTTTTACCTTTTTCTTGAACTATTTTTTCAACCAAGTTTCCGATTTGTGTCAGTTCAATATTTCCATTTTTTCGTATCAAAACCGGCTCGCATCCCCGTACACTCTTGCCACTGCCCGATTTCGCGAAGGTTATACTGTTAAAATTCTCTAATGAGAATCTGTCAAATAGCACTAGCGACGAGTTGTGGCGGTTGATGCCGTACAAGATTCCCTTGTCCGAGGTCAGGTCGAAGGAAATGAATGGAAACAGCGAGGAAAGCGGTGAAGAATTGAGCTTACTGTATACTTGCATCTGGTCTGTGCCGATAGGGAGGGTGGTTTTGAACGCTTGCTCCTGCTGGAACAGCGCCGGTTTGACGTATACCATCTTTGCCTCGAGGATTGACTTGATTTCCGACTCGATTTTGTCAAGCTCGTCCTCGGTGGTGCCGTAAATAGTCAAATACAAACCGACGTCAAAGAGCTTTTCCTGCGCCTGTTGCAGCTGGTCGCGCAGGTTTTCGAGGTCCTGATACGCCGTGTCGAGCATCGGGTTGCGCACGAGACCTTTTGCCTCGCGTGTGTTGATTTGGCTTTGCACCTCGGCTACTTTTTTCTGAAATGTGCGCAGAACTTCGGCCGTTTCGATGGGAGAAATGAAAATGGACACGTCAAAAATCTTGTCGAGGTTGATAATCGGCGCAAACCAGCCTTCGGAGAGGAAACGCGGATACGAAATGACGAAAAAACTGCGCAGAACTTTCTCACCGAGGTTGATGGACTTCGGCGTGACCTTCAAAGCACTCGGCGCGATGATGTCCTTGAGCTCGAGCGCTCCCGCCTCGTATATTTCGTTCGGCAAAATCGAACTGATCTCCGGCGCTTTCTTTGGTTTTAAAAAATCTAGTAGTCCCATGTGTTGTAAATTAAATAAATGATGGGCATCTTCCTTGGCATCAGAAGATGCCTATCATTTTCATTTTTTATTATATCATTTCTCCGCCAGTTTAATCGGCTTTTCCGTGTCGCCCGGATTGAAAATTTTGTAGAACAGCTCGATGACTTCCTCCGTGCCGAGTCGAATGACGCGAATACCGCATCGCACCAGACCTTGCTCGACAACACTGACGCGCTCCTCGAGTTGTGTGCGATTTTCTTCGAACGTCGCCTGTTTTTGCTCGCTCGCCTGCGCGGATGTTTGCGTACCAAAAAGTTTCGAGCCAAGTCCGCCTCCCCCGCCGACTTTAATCATCGCTGGATCGTACGGCACGACCAAGAAAAAACTTTTGGTCATGATGTTGGTCGACTCGGTAAACTTTTTGATGAACTCGATGTATTCGCGCGTCTGAATTTTCATCAGATCGTTCATCTGCTCTTTGTATTGTTCCTCCAGGAGTGCTATGTACGGCCGTATATCCAGGCGTCGGGATTCGATGGAGATTTGCACCGGAAAGTCGAGTGAGTTCAAGAAATCCTGAAATTGCGAGATGATAGCCATGCGTTCGTCGTCGGATTTGAGCGCAAAATTGAGTGACGAGGCAAGCACCACCGCCCGCATCGAGTCGTCTTTGAGAATCACGACACCGTCGCGCACTTCTTTTATCGGCACAAATTCTTGTGTTGTCTTTGCAGTCAGAGCCATAGTTAAATTATATCAGACGTTTGTCTTTCCTCTTTCCCCTGTCACAGGGTTCTCTGCTTGTTTAATATCCAAAGACCAAGTCAATTCTTTTAGTTTGCTGTCGGAAAGCTTTGGAATATATAGACCAGAGAGGTCATCGTTTGGTGTTGCGACCTTGGCTTTTGCCACTGGCACGCGCTCTTCTTTCTTCCATATATAGAGTTTACTGCCGAAGAAATATTTTAAAGCTGATTCCATTATGATTGCGAAAGGTTTGTCATTGTATTTGCAGAATGCCAAAGCGGCGGCAATTCCCGCCACCGGCAACATAAAAATTATACTTATATATAGATTGCCGATGAAGTGATAAATGACAAAACACAATCCAGCTCCGCCGATGACATAAGCAAACTGTTTGAATGTCAGCGGTCCGAAAATTTTGTCTTCAACCTCGATAAATTGTGGTACTTGGAATCTCATATTAATTCATTGGTTCACGATAAGGGTCGACCGTGTATTTTTTCTCTGGCGCTACGGGAGCTTCTGATTCAGGAACATCTGGTGCCGCGAGTTTTGCAGACATGAAATCATCTGTTGCAACTCTTTCTGAAATTTCTCTTTCCGGGTCAGTGATTGCCGCGCGCGGCGGAGTTGGTTTTGGATTTTCGATGTCGTTTAATATTTGTTCACGATTGGTTGCAGACGTTTCTTCTGGTTCTTGTGCATTATCTTCATCAGGCAGTTGAATTTTTTCTAGAGATTCTCGTATTGGTAAAAATATTTCTTTATTGACTGTTTGAGCAATGGTAATAGCTGTTGCAGGTGAAACTTTGACGTTGTTTGTAATGTTTTTTGTAAGATTTTTGAGCGGTTCAAGTCCAAGCATTGCAAGAAATATTTCCATATACAAATCACTTGTCTGATCTATAAGAAGACTATTTCTTTTTGCGATGTCTGACACTTTTTCCG
>CAIXDB010000048.1 GCA_903918125.1 uncultured bacterium
CGTCGCTTGCAATGAGTGCGGCAAAAACGGTGACCGCGAAACCGATCAAAAAAGCCGACCGACAGGAACACGGCATGGAAAAATTGCTCGCAAAAGGCAAGGAACGCGGGTATGTGACGTACGATGAAATTTTGAAAGAGTTTCCGACTGTCGAGGAAGACATCATGTTTCTCGACGAGTTGTATGAAAAACTCTCAACTGCCGGCGTGGATATTCTTGAGGGCGGAGGACTGCTCGAGACGAATCCTGCGGACGATATTGTGACAAACAAAAAATATACGTACGGAAAAAGTGACGCGTCGTATGATTCGATACAAATGTATCTGAAAGAAATCGGACAGTACCAACTCATTTCCGGCGGGATGGAAAAGGAGCTGGCGAAACGCATCGAGACGGGCGACGAGGAGGCAAAGGGTTTGCTCGCGCGGGCGAACTTGCGACTGGTCGTGTCGATTGCAAAAAAATACGTCGGACGCTCGGCGGATTTGACCTTGCTCGATTTGATTCAAGAAGGAAATCTCGGACTGTTCAAAGCGGTGGACAAGTTTGATTGGACCAAAGGGTACAAGTTTTCGACGTACGCGACCTGGTGGATTCGCCAGGCGATAACTCGCGCCCTGGCCGACCAGTCGCGAACCATTCGCGTGCCGGTGCACATGGTGGAGACGATTGCGAAATACAAACAGGTCGTGCGCCGACTGTCGCAGGATCTCGGACGCGATCCGCTGCCGGAGGAAATTGCCACGGAGATGAATTTGACCGTGGACAAAATTTACACCATCGAAAAAATCGACCAGTCGACGGTGTCCTTGGAAGCGCCGATCGGCGACGAAGGTGAGGACAAAAGCAAGCTCGGAGATTTCTTGGCGGATGATAAAATCTTGTCGCCGGAAGCCGAGGCGTCGCGACGCATTATTTCCGACCAGGTTAAGGAAATTCTCAACGACCTGCCGGAGAAGGAGCGCAAAATTCTGGAGTTGCGTCATGGCTTGACCGACGGCGTGACCCACACGCTCGAGGAGGTGGGCAAGGAATTCGGCGTGACTCGTGAGCGTATCCGCCAGATTGAAGCCAAAGCACATGAGAAAATTCGCCAACACGACAAGATAAACCGACTGAGGAATTACTACTAATTTGCTATACTATAGCCAGAGGAGGTAGCCTCAATGTCAATAGAGGAAAGGAAAAAAGATGCAGAGAATCTCGGATCCAAGCATGGGTCTGCAGGTAAACCGAATGCGAACCCATATAACCCTATGAGCGTGTACCATTTTCATTACTAAGAAGGGTACGCGACGGGTAAAGCGCAACACGACAGACAGAGAGAAGAGGAAGGGGGTGAGGACAGCAAACACTCAACGGCGACCTCGTAGCACGAAAAAGCAGGTTTGTTTGTCACACTTCGGTGCGACGGCGGACCTGCTTTTGTGTTGACTTTTTATTGTATTCGCTATATTCTGCAGTTAAAGAAGGTGATCATGTCCCCATTTACGGAAGTGCTGGCGGGTGTCGCCATAGTTCTTTTGGTTGTTTTTGGTACGGTTTTTTACCGACTGGTTTTGCGACACCGGTGAAGTTTATCAAAAAGAACTATCGCAGCACTCTCCGTTTTCGAGTGCGCCAGAAACCCTCCCGCCGTGGATGGGTTTTTTCGTGTCCAAAATCCGTGCTATGATTGCGGAATGAAAGACCTCATTTTTGAAGAGAAATACAACCGGCTCAACCCCGAGCAGAAACGCGCGGTGGATGAGATTGAGGGACCGGTCATGGTTGTGGCGGGGCCGGGGACGGGTAAAACAACCATCCTCACTTTGCGCATCGCCCAGATTTTGCGCAAGACGGACACGCCACCGTCGGGTATCCTCGCTCTGACCTTTACCGATGCGGGCGCAAAAGTGATGCGAGCAAAACTGCGCGAGATTATCGGCTCGCGTGCAGACGAGGTGCGCATCCACACCTTTCATGGTTTCGCGGCCAGTGTTATCGCCGAGTTCGACGATCATTTTCCGTACATGTCGCGGGCGACGCAGATAACGGACGTCGAAGCGGAAAGTTTCATTCGCGATATTGTGCGCGAGAAAAAATTTGCCAAGCTCCGACCGCTCGGCGAACCGGATTTTTATGTCGGGAAAATCATTGACGCAATCGGGGACTGCAAAAAAGAAGCCTGGTCGCCGAGTGTCGTGCGCGAATTTGCCACAGCGGAAATCGAGCGGGTAAAAAATGATGAGGAAAATATTTCCACACGTGGTGCAAGCAAAGGTCAACTCAAGGCGGATGCGCAGAAACGTATCGAAAAATGTGAGCGGACTATTTTGTTTGCCGATGTGTACGACATGTACGAGAAACGCAAACATTCCGCGCGTAAAATGGACTTCGATGATTTGCTTTTTGAACTTTTGCAAACCTTGAAAACAGACGAGTTACTTTTGCGCATGTTGCAGGAAAAGTTTCTGTACATTCTTGTTGACGAACATCAGGACACGAACGACTCGCAAAACGAAATAGTGCAATTACTCGCTAACTTTTTCGAAACGCCGAATATTTTTGTGGTCGGCGACGAGAAGCAGGCCATTTATCGTTTCCAGGGTGCATCGGTTCAAAACTTTTTGCACTTTCAACATATCTGGAAAAATATGCGGGTCATCGCACTCACGAGCAACTATCGTTCGCAACAAAGTATCCTCGACGCCACCTTTGCCATGATCGAGAAAAATTACGGCGACGGCGAGCACACAAACCTGCGTGTCAAACTTGCGTCAAAAACGATGGAAAAACAGAAACCAATTGAGGTTGTGGTGGCAGGCAACACCGAGGCGGGCGACGAGTTTCTGCTCGAACAGCTCGCGGATATCGAGAAGCATGAGCCGGACTGTACTGTTGCGGTCATTGTGCGTTTCAATCGCGACGTCGAACACATTTTGTCACTGTGCGAGTCGCGCGGGATCGCAGTGTCGGCCGAGCGCGGAGCGGATATTTTTTCACACCCGTTGTCGTCGGTGTATTTTAATTTGCTCGAATTTTTGAATGACCCGACACAAACGGAAGCACTTGCACAGACGCTCACTCTCGGTTTGTGGAATTTGGATTTCGGGCAGTCCAACTCGCTCATCAAAAAACTTCGCAGTGGAAATGTGACAGACATCGCGACGGAAATTCCCGAGCTCGGCAGACTGCAAGAAGAAATCACACGAGCCGGCGCCGTTGAGTTTCTCATTTTGTCGGCGGATATTTCCGGCATCACGGCACGTATGGCGGACAGTCCACTGTCAGCAGAGGTCTGGCGCGGAATTATTGCACTGGCACGAGACATCGCCGAACGCTCGCACGTCGACGACCCGCGAACACTCATGCGCGAACTGCTTGCGTACCGAGCATCAGCCGAGAGAAAAAGTATCAAAATCGGTGTGGGGGATTCTCTCGCGAACATTCGTATCATGACTGCGCACGGGTCAAAAGGTCTCGAATACGACTACGTGTTCATGCCATACGCCTTGGAGGAGTCCTGGATGCGACGTACACGAAGCGCCACGTTTGTGTTGCCTCGCGAAAAAGACGAGAGCGACGAAGTACGCGATGCTCGGCGACTGTTCTATGTCGGACTGACACGAGCGCGACGTCACGCGGTGGTGATTGTCGGTATCGCCGATGCGCTTGGCAAGGAGCTCACCCCGCTGCGTTTTATCAACGAGCTGGACCATGCTCACGTGACCGAGCGACACATTCCCGCCGTTCACGGGGTGCAACGGTCCGTTTCGGCTGAGGTGAAAAAAACGCAACGACAGACGGAGCTTGTGGAGTATGCAAAAAATATGTTGCTCGAAAACGGTTTGTCAGTCACTGCGTTAAATCATTTTTGCGCTTGCCCGAGCCAGTTTTTGTACAAAAGTATTTTGAAATTGCCGGAACCGCCGAGCGCCACGTCGGAAAAAGGCATCGCCATGCATAAGGCGCTCGCTCTGGTCTGGAGCGAAAAAAATCGCACCGCGAAAAAAGTCGAAGAAATTATTATTCACACGGTGCGAGAATTTTTTGAGAAATCACTATTGCCGAAATTTGAAAAAGAGATAATTGTCGAGGAACTCACGGCGAACGCGTCGAAAGTTGCGGCGGCGCTCACAGAATATTTTGCACAGTCGGGAGTGGTCTCGACCGAAACCTGGGTGGAAACATTGTACGCGGGAAATTTTGAAAAGAAATCGGTTGAATTGCGACTGCACGGACAGCTCGACGTCATTCTCGAAACCGACACGCGGGTGAATGTGTATGATTACAAAACAAAAGAAGCCATGAGTATCCCCGCCATCAAAGGTGAAACGAAAAGCGAGGATGGAAATTATTTTCGACAACTCGTGTTTTATAAAATGCTATTGGCGGGCAACGCGCGATACGCGGAAAAATTCATCGAGCCGGCGCTTGTGTTCATCAAACCGGATGCAAAAGGTCGCTGCCCAATCATTGCCGTGCCCATCGAAGA
>CAIXDB010000049.1 GCA_903918125.1 uncultured bacterium
GAGGCGGACATGGCGGTGGCAAGGTCAGTGCGGAGAAATTTTTTGTCGCCGGCAAGCGGATTTTCCACCTCTACGTCGCCCGCTGACACGAACGCATACGTGTACACTTCCGAAAAACCGAGTTCGACGAGCACCGCACGAATTTTGTTCGTCACAAAATGAATCGGGTTGATGTCGTGCGTTGCGCTTCTGGGCAACTGCACCGGCGCGATGTTTTCATACCCGTACAATCGCCCGACTTCCTCGGCAATATCTTCGGGCAGTGTCAGATCGAGTCGCTCGAGTGGCACAGTGATTTTGATTTCTTTCTCCCCTTTCTTTTCGACTTGTTCAGCAAAAATTTCCTGTCGTGCAAGCAGTGCGATAATTTTCTCCGCGTCAATCTGCACACCGAGTATGGCTGAAATTTTCTCCGGAGTTGTGGAAATGGTGGCTGACCCCATTTTTTTTGGATACTCGTCGACACTGCCGACAACAACACCTCCGGCGATTTCGGAAATCAATTTCAGCGCGTACGGCAGAACGCGGTCAATGAGCGCGGGTGAAATGCCATTTTCAAAACGTTGCGAGGCATCCGTGCGCACACCGAGCAGTTTCGACGTTTTGCGTATCGACACCGCGTCGAAGTTGCACAGGGTCAGCACGATGTCCGTCGTCTCTTTCGTCACGCCATTGTCCGCACCACCCATCACACCGGCAACATCGAGCACGCGATCTTTATCGGCGAGCACCATTATCGTCTGGTCGAGCTCGTATTCTTTTTTATTGAGCAAGGTTATTTTCTCACTTTTTTTTGCTAGTCGCGCAGACAAAGCTAAATTCCCGCGCCAATCAATTTGGATTTTTTTCGCGTCGAACGCGTGCGTCGGCTGACCAAATGCGTACATGAGATAGTTCGTGATATCGACAATCGAGTTGATTGGTCGCTGACCCATGACACGTAATTTTTCGGCGAGCCATTCCGGACTGTCGCCAATCTTTAAACCGGTGATGTGAATGGCCACAGCTCGCGCGCACAGTTTTGTTTCAATCGAGAATTTCACTTTTCCGCGTTTTTCAACCGCAAACGGAACAAGAAGCGGTTTGCGCGCGAGCTCGCAGACCGACGCAATTTCCGACGCGATTCCGTAGTGCGAAAGGCAATCATGCGCGCGGTTCGGCAAGATTTTCACATCGAGAATTTTGTCGCCCTCGCCGTTTTCTTTTACATTCTCCACACTTTCAATCTCGAACGAGTGCATCGTCAGCGCGTCCACAACCTTTTCGACAGGTGGCATGTTTTCAACATATTCTTTTAGCCAGTTGTATGAAACTTTCATATTAAAATTGATTAACCAGTCGCAAGTCGCCTTGATAGAGCAAACGAACATCTTCAATGCCGTATTTAAGCATTGCCAACCTATCGATACCGTACCCAAATGCAAACCCAGAATATTCTTTCGGATCAACACCCACATTTTCCAAAACTTTCGGATGTACCATTCCGGACCCGCCGATCTCAATCCAACCGGTTGTTTTACAGGTTGAGCATCCTTTGCACCCTTCGGGCATAAGTGTTCCCTTACCCTCACATTTAAAACACGTCATATCTGTCTCGAATGCCGGTTCAACGAAAGGAAAATAACTCGGTCGCAAACGCACGTTCATTTTTCTATCGAATAATTTTTCAAAAAAAGTTTCGAGTGTACCTTTTAAATGAGCGACGGAAATATTTTTGTCCACCACCAATGCTTCCACCTGAAAAAAGTGTGCCTCATGTGTTGCGTCAGTCGCCTCGTTCCGAAAAACTTTGCCGGGAGAAATGATGCGAATTGGCGGTTTGTGATTTTCCATGTAATGAATTTGCACGGATGAGGTCTGAGTCCGCAAAAGTTTTCGTGCATCAATCGGTTTGAGCCAAAACGTGTCTTGCATATCTCGAGCAGGATGGTGTTCCGGCACATTGAGCGCGTCAAAATTGTAGAATTCAGTCTCGATTTCCGGACCGTCGGCGACCGTGAATCCCATTTCCTCGAAAATTTGCGTAATTTTCAAAATAACTTGCGACAGCGGGTGGAGATGGCCGCGTGTGGCATTTTTGTCCGAATTCATTTCGTCATTCTTCATATCGTCACTCTACCACAAAAAGATTGAAATTTCCAAGAAAAAAGCGTAGTATCAAAGGAAATCACTCCAATGCCAGAAGCGACAAACATACTTATATATGTATTCCTTTTCACCGCGCTGTATTACGAGGTTTTTTTACTCATCACATATTTTGAACATCGCGAAGGAATGAAAGAGGAAAACAAACCGATTGATGGCAAGCTCAAACATTTTCCAACCGTGTCTGTTATTATCCCCGTCTGGAACGAAGAAACGACACTCGGCAACACAGTACATTCGCTCTTGAACCTCGACTATCCGAAAGATAAATTAAAAATCATCATCATCGACGACGGCTCAACCGATACGACGTGGGAGGTGGCGCAAAAATTCGCCAAACATCCACAAATCGAGTGCTACCACAAAGAAAACGGCGGCAAGCATACGGCGCTCAACTTCGGCTTAACTCACGTCACTTCAGAATTCGTCGGATGCCTCGACGCCGACTCGCTTGTCGACAAAGATGCGCTTCGACACATCATGTTGGCGTTTCAAGAACACAAAGACGTCGTGGTGGTCACACCGTCCATCCAAGTCTGGAAACCAAAAAACTTACTGCAACTCATTCAGCGCGTAGAATACGGCTGGGGTATTTTCATCCGCAAAATGTTTTCGTATCTCGATGCAATGTACGTCACGCCCGGACCGTTTTCCATTTTCCGTCGCGACCTGTTCGACAAAATCGGCACGTACCGTCACGCATACTTGACCGAAGACATGGAAATGGCTCTGCGCATTCAGAGTCAGCACTACAAAATGATCAACGCGCACAATGCAAAAGTCTACACCGTCGCGCCGAATACGCTCTATAAACTCTACAAGCAACGCCTCCGCTGGACGTACGGCTACATCAAAAACGCCATCGATTATCGCTACATGTTTTTCAAAAAAGAATACGGTAACCTCGGCTTTCTCGTCTTGCCCACCGCGGTCATTTCCATTTTCTCCAGTTTGTATGTCATCAGTGTGACGCTCATCAAATTTTTTAACGAAGTGTGGACATACTACGTCAAATTCCAAACGGTCGGTTTCGACGTAAATCTCCATCCGCATTTCACACTCGACTGGTTCACCTTTCACACCGAAACCATCGCCGTGATGAGCATCATCGCCTTTCTCGGCACACTCACCCTGGTGTTTCTCTCGCGCAAAATGGCCGAGGGTCACGTGCGACTCGGCTGGGACCTCTTGTATTTTTTGACACTCTATGCTTTTATTGCCCCGTTGTGGCTTGCGAAAGCGGTGTGGAATGCGACGTTCTCCGTCCGCACCACCTGGCGATAGTATTATTATTCGGTGTCAAGGACTGCCCTTGACATTTGGCTTCGCATGTCAAAGGCAGTCTTTGACACCTTACTCACATGAACTCACGAAACGAAACAAATTGGAAAAAATATCTCTACACATTCATCATCACGGTGGCAATTTTCGCGACCGGCATTTACGTTTCGAATTATTTCGGCCAGAAAAAGGTTGATGAGATTCGCGATATTCAGGACAGCATTTCACTCGATATTCTCTCATCTGAAACACAATTTTCGCTCCTCGAGCAGTCATCCTGCCAAGACGTTGGCGGTACGAGCGCGCTCTCCTCACAACTCGGCTCGCTCGAAGACAAACTCTCCGCCGAGGAACAAGACCGCGGAGCAAACGACCCGGAAGTGCTCACGTTGAAAAAATATTATTCGCTCCTCGAAATCAAAGATTATATTTTGATGCAAAAAATCAGCCAGGAATGCAAAACCACGCCGGTATCCATCATTTATTTTTATTCCAACCAAGGCGACTGCGCCGACTGTCAGCGCGAGGGCTACGTCCTGACCGACCTGCGCGAGAAATATCCGACACTGCGCGTGTATTCTTTTGACTACAACCTCGACTTGTCCGCCGTGAAAACTCTGCTCGCCATCGACAAAATCGACGCCGACATGGGTACGAGTACCTTGCCCGCACTCTACATCACCAGCTCACCAAGCAAAGGAAAAAACTATTACGGTTTCCAGAGCGTCGAAACCCTCGAAGCCACCCCGCAACTCACCACCCTCCGCGCCGAAGAACTCGCCAGCTCGACCTCTGCCACAGGCACGGTGAAGAAATAAAAATTAAAAAACACTTGACAATACATGTTAAGTGTTTTTTAATTTCCTCGTGGACCCTACAGGACTCGAACCTGCCACCCCCTCATTGCAAATGAGGTGCTCTACCAGATGAGCTAAGGGCCCGTTCACCACATGAGAATAGCAAAATTTTTAAAAACACACAAGGCATACTTAATGTAACATGACATATGCAACGATGACTTGTTTTTATTTTTAAAAATCATTAAGATTACCTGCGGAAGGAACAGCTTTAATGGACAACGAAAACTGCGTCATCACTTATCCGCAAACATCCCAACGGGAACAACGGAGTGCAGCTCTTGAGGCTATCTGTGAACTCAAGGCGACACTACCCGCTTTGTTTGATGAACAACGGGCTCACGTGCTGAATGATTTAGCATCCAAAATCGAGGCTGAGATTATGGCCTTGTCCCGTTAAACTGACAAGCTCGTTTGGTACCAAACGCTAGGCAACATTGTCTAGCGTTTTAACTTACTTACTTTTCTATTTCTCCTCCAACGCCAACCCGAGCACGTGGGTGATGAACTGTGGCATGGTCACCCCAACGGCTTCGAGGGATTTTGGCATGAGCGACTGACTAGTCATGCCGGGCAAGGTGTTCACTTCCAGAAAATACACTCCGCGTCGCGGTGAGACGATGAAATCCGAGCGTGAGTAGTGCGACAGCCCGAGCGTGTCGTGAATGCGTTTTGCCATTGCTTCGATTTCTTTTTTTGTCGACATGTCAAAATTGCCCGGACAGACTTCCCTGCTCTCGCCACTGTATTTGGCATGATAATCAAAAAGTTTTTTGTCCGGTGGCGGAATGATTTCTACCACGGGCAGAGCGTATGTGTCCTGTCCGCGAAAATTGTCAAGCACTCCGCACGTCGCCTCGCGTCCGGCAATATATTCCTCCACGATAGCACTTTCGTACGCGGACAAAATTGTTTCGAGAGCGATGAGAATTTCCGGATACGATTGCACAAAATACAATCCAATGGATGAGCCACCCGTGGCAGGTTTGACGATAAGCGGGTGCGGAATGGAGTGAAAAATTTCCTGCGCTTTTTCTTGGACAGAGTCGCTTCGACGCACGTACGCGCAGACCGGAGTTTTCACCCCCGCGTCTATGGCGCGCTGTTTGGTCAACCACTTGTTCATCGATATGGCGGACGCGAGCCGGTCTGAGCCGGTGTAGTGCATGCCGTGATGGTCGAGAATTTCTTGCACACCGCCGTCCTCACCATACGCACCGTGAAGCCCATTCCACACAACATCGACGTGTTTCAAGATGCGCCCCGGCTGACGCTCCATGCCATCCGTGTGCCACTGTCCGTTTTTGGAAATCAAAATATCCACCGGTCGACACATCTGCGAGAGATGCGACAAAATGTTTGCGCCAGTTTTGAGCGACACGTCGTACTCGGGCGACGGTCCGCCACGGAGAACGCCGACGCGAAGTTGAGGCGAGAGAGTTTGCATACAAACAGTATACCAAATTTTTTTTCGAATCCCAATTTTTGCACACTAAAACGCCACGTGGAGAATTGGCGTTCGATTAGAAAAATATTCGTCGGGCACCGAAATGCCCCAAATTGTCGACTCCGGCCGGAGTCAGATGTGAACAAGGCCTTGCTCACGAAAAAAAGAACATGCGGGCAGTTTTTGA
>CAIXDB010000050.1 GCA_903918125.1 uncultured bacterium
GAGCCGTTTTTCTGGCAGTTCGCGACGTATCAGCTGTGGGGAGTGTGGATGAGCGCCTTCGTGGCGTGGCTGGCAAAATATAAAAAATACCTCGGACTCGGGCGCAAGAAACTCGGCACAGTCGACTACGCATACGTCGAGCAACAGCCACTTTTTATTCAGCCGCTGTTTGATTTGAAACATCAACGCTCGGAACATTATTTTGCAAAAGCGCACGACATCTCGACGTTTCGCCTCCCGCCACGCGTGGACACGCCGACACTTTTTATTTTCTCGCCGAAGGGCTGGATGCGCGACCCGGCAAAGCATGAAAAATTGAAACAAATTTTTGTGCGGAGCACCCTCGTCGAACTCGGCGCCGACACGCACAACATCGTGACTATTTCCCGCCTCGAAATTGCAAAATCGATACGTAATTGGCTCAAAGAAAAGGTTCCCATCGCATGATGTGATGGGAACCGAAAACTGAAATTAGTAATTCTTAGCCAACTCCAGGAGCAGTACCCCTAGGATTATCCTGACTAGGAGCGTAATCGTTTGCGCGACAGATACGAAGGACGCTGAAATGTATCTTCCCTTCGGCGTATCGTCGCTGGAGACGTACATTACAACAGAGTATCCTGTATGGATTATTGCAAAACATACAGGCAGATACACTAGTGTCGCACCCCAACGATGTGAAAAAATGTAGGGTAGACAACAACCAGCGGCGAAACAAACACTGATTGCGATTGACAGTACGTGCTCCAGTAACTGAGCTGCCCAACTTTTGTAGGGGTGGCTGTAGACGAAATAAATGTTCAGAAAGTTCATTGCCATTTTGCCTCTGAATATAGACTACAACTATATAAGTGAATTGTCAATGATGTTGACTCGGTTTTTGTTTGGTATCATGTAGACATGAATGAAGGATATGCAGCACCGGAACTTGAGTCACACAACAATCCGGACGAGAAAAAAGAAGGAGAAACTTCGCGAGAGCGGTTTGACCGCATATACGATAATCCGGATGTAGTTACTGTGCCAACTGGCGAGACGTTTAAACTTCACGATGTGTCACCGGAACATCCGAGTGGCGAAGCATCCATATTTTTTAATGCCGGTTGGCTCGAGGATCCGGTCAATGGAAAAGAGACACTTGAACGATGGTATGAAGCGGGACGTCGAGTACTCTGGCTTGATTCTCCGCACGGCGTGGATACGAAAAATATCGTGAACTATATTTCTTTTGATGTGCTGAAAGAACAAGGAATTCCGGAGGAATTGCTTTCCGATATGCCAATGACTGAGCTCAAAAAAGCAGCAGCTATTTTATCTGCACTCGATGCAAAAGGGATTGACCAAACTGACGCTGTTGGACATTCCGAGGGCGGTATCAATATCTGCATCGCAGCACTGCTTGCACCGGAGAGATTCAGAAACATCGTGTTGGTGGACTCAGGCGGTTTGATGGGTAATGACTATGGTGTTGCTCTCGGTGTACGAAGCGGAATAGATACGCAAAAAATGTTTAAGAAAGAAAAAGAACAACCATCGGAGTATTTCTTTAAAGATGACAAAGAGCGTGGAAAAATGTATTTTCAAGAAACTCCGGTGGACACATTGGAGGAAGCGTATGGAATTTCCCAAGTCGACCTGCGTAAAATTTTGGAACTGCTCAAATTGAAAGGTGTGCCCGTCAGAATTGTCCATGGTGACAAAGATTTGTTTTTTCCAGCGGACAGAATGCAGAAAAAACTCGAGGAAAAACATCATACAGGAATTCATATTGTCGAAGGCTCGTCACACCAAGGTTTCGTAACCGAACCAACGAGGTTTGCCAGTATAATAAATGATGAACTCAAGGTGTCCGAGGCGGAGCGAAAGAAAAACGAAAATGATGTCCAAAATAGTTAAAATTTTTATCACAATATTGCCAATCATTTTAATGGTTGCACTTATCTCGCTAGTGCAGAATGATTATGTGTTGGCACTTTGCTATGTCGTCATCAGTTTTGTTTGCTGGAAAATTTTCAAATTAAAAAAAGATGACTTGGTTGTGTATCTGTTTGGTTTGGTTGCAATGACCGTTTCCGAATATTTTTTCATACATACCGGTGTGGAAACATTTGCGCGAGTTTCGTTGTTTGGTATCATGCCACTGTGGTTGCCATTTCTCTGGGCGTATGGGTTTGTGACAATTAAAAGAACTGTTTCCATTTTGGAAACAGTTCAAGAAAAAATTTTATGATCTCCGTAATTATTCCCACCTACAACGAGGAAAAACATATTGCGATATTGCTCGAGTCGCTTGCGCGGCAGGATTGCGCGCGGGAGATCGAGGTGGTGGTGGCGGACGCGTTTTCGAAGGATAAAACGCGCGAAGTGGCGATGTCATTTACACACAACTTTTTGCGGTTGCTCATTGTCGACGGCGGGATGCCGGCGCCGGGGAGAAACAAAGGCGCGTATGCGTCGTCGGGCGATTTGCTTTTCTTCATCGACGCCGACCTACTTTTGAAAGACACGGACTTTATTTCCAAATCGGCAACATATTTCCGCGCGCATAATCTGGGCATCTCGACTGTCTACCTCGCACCGCTGTCGTCGCACCCTTTCGACAAAATGCTCATGGGTTTCTACGCCATGTGTCTGTACCTCTCGCGATTTTTCCGCGCGCTCGGAGCGATGTGCATTATTGCCGACCGCGAAGTATTCGAAAAAGTCGGTGGCTATCCGGAAAATGTCATTATGAACGAAGACCACGACTTTATGTTGAACGCATCGCACGTCGGCAAATACGCAGTCACGCCATACTGGGTGCATTTTTCCGTGCGACGAATGGAAAAGGAAGGTCGTGCCCGTCTGTTGTGGAAATATGCGCAGGCCACGGTGCACAACGTGCTCTTCGGTCCGATTACCAAACCGGTGTTTGAGTACGAGTTTGGGTATGACGAAAAAGATTTGAAAAAACATGACTGATGTAAAAAAACCGCGAGTGACTTTGTACTGCGAATATTATCGGCTCTGGGGCGGGTACTTATTTCGCGGGGCGGAGATGGGTTTTCTGACAGCGTTCAAAAACCAGATGAAAATTTTGACGGCGCAGGGGATTCCGTGGACAGAGGATCTCTCGGCGCCGTGCGATATTTTTCAAGCCAACGCGCAGGGGTTGCGGACATGGTGGCAGATTCGCGCGCACAAACGCCGCGGGATACCTACTATCATATATGCGCACGCCACGGCCGAGGAGTGGGCGAACGCTTTTCGAGCACTGCACTATTTCGCCGGCATCTACAAATGGTTTCTGGTCAAGCTCTACAATTCCGCTGAC
>CAIXDB010000051.1 GCA_903918125.1 uncultured bacterium
CAAAAATGTCGTCGATTTTTGGCGACTATCGTGCGAATTCAATGACTCGACTTTCGCGGATGACATTCACTTTGATTTCGCCGGGGTATTTGAGCTCGCTTTCGATGCGTGTGGCGATGTCGCGTGCCATTTTGCGTGCCTCGAGGTCGGTCACTTCTGTCGGTGTGACAAAAATGCGGATTTCACGGCCGGCTTGGAGTGCGTATGCCTTCTCGACGCCTGCAAAAGAGGTGGCGACGGCTTCGAGTTCGCCGAGACGTTTCAAATAGTTCTCGCGAGAGTCGGAACGTGCGCCGGGACGACTGCCCGAAATGGCGTCTGCAGCCTGCACAATCATGGACTCGAGTGTTTCGTACGGATATTCTTCGTGGTGCGCTTGCATTGCTTTGATGATTGCTTCGTTTGTGCCGAATTTCTGCAAAATGCGTCGGCCGATCTCGACGTGCGAGCCCTGCACCTCGTGGTCGAGTGCTTTGCCGATATCGTGGACCAGTGCGCCCGCCTTTGCCACCGCCGAGTCCGCGCCGATTTCGTCCGCAATCATGCCGGCGAGGTGTGCCATTTCCACCGAGTGAGCCAGAACGTTCTGTCCGTAGCTTGTGCGGTAGTGCAGACGTCCGAGTATCGAGATGATGCGCGGATCGAGACCGAGCACACCCGTCTCATACACAGCTTCCTCGCCTTTTTGCTTGATGGTTTTGTTGATCTCCTCCTCGGCCTTCTGGACAAACTCCTCGATTTTGGCCGGTTGGATACGGCCGTCGGCAATGAGTTTCTCGAGCGCCATTTTGGCAACTTGTCGACGAACCGGGTCAAACGACGAGATGGTGATGGAACCAGGGGTGTCGTCAACGATCACTTCGACGCCGGTTACACGCTCAAACGCCTTGATGTTACGCCCTTCTTTGCCGATTATTTTGCCTTTTATTTCGTCGCTGGCGATAGGCACATGCGTGGTCAGCATGTCAGTCGAGACGGAATTTGCCAGTCGCTGAATGGATGTCGCCAAAATCGCCTTGGCTTTCTGCTCAAGCTGTTCCTCGCCGTTTACGTCCAGTTTTTTCATACGAGCCAAAATGTCCTCCTCGGATTCGCGCTCAACCTTGGCCACAATTTCACGTTTTGCATCCTCCGGCGTCATGCGGGCGATTTTCTGCAACTCGTCTTTCTTTTGGTTCTCGACTTGTTCGGTTTTTTCGCGGATCTGTTTGATTTCCTCGATGCGTTTCTTGATTTCTTCCACCTCGCGGTCGATGTCGATTTGGCGATGGTCGAGCAACTCTTCTTTTTTAATCAACCGGTCTTCCGTGCGTTTGTGCTCAATTTCTTTCTGTTTTTCTTCCGCACGAACTTCACGCAGTTTCTCCTCCGCTTTTTTCTCCGCCTCGTCCGTGATGGCTTGAGCGCGATCTTTGGCCTCGATCTCCATTTGCTTCAAGTCGAGCTCCATCGAACCCTTTTTGCCAAGCGAAATAATCAGGCGCAGGTAATACCCGAGTCCGATTCCGACTACTCCCGTCGCTCCGAGGAGCAACAACACTATTTTTAATGACATGATGAAAGGATAACCGCCCTTTTGATGTAGGTTTAGGTGTTGAGCTTGCTGAAAATATGGCTTAGAATAATCATATTGTGGTGGTACTGCATGACTAAAGAAAAATCAAAATTGTCGGCTATGAATTAAAATCAATAATTGGTTACCATACCACTATATATGATTTAGAGAATTTTGTCTATTATGCCGTACTTTTTTGCCTCTTCAGCGGACATGAAAAAGTCTCGCTCAATGTCCTTTTCGATTTTTGTAACAGGTTGTCCAGTGTTTTTTGACATGATCTTCGCCAGGTTTTCTCGCAATTTGATGATTTGCTCGGCGCGAATTTTAATGTCTGTTGCTTGACCTTCGGCTCCGCCAAGCGGTTGGTGAATCATCACTTCCGAATTTGTCAGTGCGTACCTTTTGCCTTTTGTGCCGGCCGAGAGTAACCATGCGCCACCGGATGCCGCCATGCCGATGCAAATCGTGGAAACATCGTTTTTGATATGGTTGATGG
>CAIXDB010000052.1 GCA_903918125.1 uncultured bacterium
AACTGAATAGAATCCGGATACCCGTAACTGCCACCTGTGCCGTACTTGGTCATGGCGATGTAATATTTTTCCACCATCGGTCGTCCCAGCGTTTTCAACTTTTCCAAAAAATCTGCGGACTCGGCTTCCCATGCTTGCTTGAGTTCGTCGGCTTTTTTCTGATATGAGTCACTTTGGTATTCTTTTTCAGTTATAGCTCTAACTTCATCGTCAGATATTTCTTCACTCTTTTCCAGCCTATTTTTTATTTCCTGCGGTAAATCTGGATTATATCCATTTTCCTTGTACCACGCATATTTCTCGATAGTTTTTTTGATTCGAGCCATTTCATCGTCCACGGAATACGAGACTTCTATCGGAATGCTGATTTTTTCCTCTGATTCAAATGTTTCATTCATAGTAATATTGTACCATAAAAAATTCGCCACCTCGATATATTGAGGTGGCGACGTCAGGGAAGACAGAACTTTACGGAGACAAGCGAAAATGATTCAAATACTTGCGAGATGCAAATATGACGATTAGAACACAAAGAACCGTGCACACTCCGGGGTAGAGTCGTTCGTCAACGGTCCAAGACTTTCCGGCAGCAGTGGCTAAACCATTGACAAAGATATATCCGAAATAAACTTCCGCTGGCGCAGTTTTTGGTTTGAGGACTGCATCCTTGATTTGCGGGTATGTTGCGATACTCATCCCAATCGTTGAGATAATTGTTGCATACATTGGACCGGACAATTTCCATACAACAATGGAAACGATGACAAGGAGAAAGCAGATTGTCTCAACCCACCCCCAAGTGAACTTAGCCGACCCAATGATACAGAAAACAATTATCATGTTACCCACTACATACACCGACAACAAATACCAGTTGCCATGCTGGGCAAACAATGACAAACCGGCAACTCCATCCAACAACACATAAGAAATCCACGTCGCCAGATTTTGCTCCGCACTTCCTTTCCGAATCTGGTAAGCCAGGTAAATACAAAGAATGACTGCAAGCGAGAGACTCATCGCGTTGTAAATGTTCACAAGCCCTTCCTTCCGCTTATCATGAAAGCACTTTTTGTATTATTTGTCAATCGCGCGGAGAAAAAACATTTTTGCTACAATATAGCCATGCCAAACAAAAAAACTTTGTTATCCGGGGTCAAGCCGACGGGGCGGCCGCATATCGGGAATTATTTCGGGGCGATGAAACAGTTCGTCGACATGCGAAACGACTACAACGCTATCTACATGATTGTGGATTACCACGCCCTCAACTTTATTCAAAACGCGGAAGAGATGAAACGAAATATTCTCAACCTCGCGCTCGACTACCTCGCCCTCGGACTCGACCCGCAGAAGTCCTTGATATTCAAACAGTCGGACGTGCCGGAACACGCCGAGCTTGCCTGGATTTTTGACACCATCACGACGATGCCGTATCTCCAGCGCGCACACGCATACAAAGACGCCGAAGCAAAAAATAAAGAAATTTCTGTCGGGGCGTTCAACTACCCAATGCTCATGGCGGCGGACATTTTGCTCTACGACACGGACGTGGTGCCGGTGGGGCAAGACCAGAAACAGCACGTGGAGTATGCGCGCGACACGGCGCAGAAATTTAATTTCACGTTCAAAGCAGAAACGTTCAAATTGCCGGATGTGAAAATTCTCGCCGACGTCGCAGTCGTGCCCGGCACGGACGGTCGCAAGATGAGCAAAAGCTACGGCAATACTATTCCGCTTTTTGCCACTGACGCAGAAATAGAAAAAGCGGTCATGTCAATCGTGACTGACTCGTCCGGCGACAAACCGGAACACGTCTACGCAATTCATCACCTTTTGAAATCCGAGGAAGAGCTCGCACCACTCTACGAAGAACACAAAGGCAAATACAAAGCGCTGAAAGAAGCGCTCATCGTCGACATGAAAAAATTCATCGCACCGCTCCGCGAGAGACGCGAGCAACTGGCAGGGGACATGGACTACGTGCTCGACGTGTTAAAAGAAGGCGGTGAACGCGCCCGTCTAAAAGCTTCGAAAAAAATGGACGCGGTCCGCGAAGCAGTGGGGGTAAAGTTGTATTAAAAAAATTCATTTTACTAATGAAAAATATAAAAGAGTATTTACAAAGCGTAAAATTATCTCTCGGCTATTCTTTTCGGTTTGTGCCGACAGAAACTTTTTTAACAGTCATACTTGTAATTATTACCGGTTCTCTGCCATACGGTAGCGCATATCTGCTGGGCAAACTTGTGAATCTCATTGTTGCAGGTGCAAAAAATGGCATATACACGGACATTTGGTATGTATTGTTTTTCTATGCTTTTCTTAGTGCCCTGCCGACTATTCTTGGAAATGTTCGCTCATATCTAAACAGACGACGATGGCTCGTGTTACTTATGGAAGTTGATCTCGATATTCTCAAAAGTCGCGAAGCAATTGACATCGCAACGTACGAAGACCCGAAATTTCAAGATTTACTACAGCGAACATTCCGAAATGGGTTTAGTCCGGTTTTTCAATTGGCCGATGGACAATTTGATGCAATCCAAGCGGTAACAAGTCTCATTGTTGGTACTGTTCTTGCGATACATTTCAATCTGATCGTCTACGCGGTTGTTATTGTCTCAGCAATCCCAAGTTTCATTACAGATATTAAATATGCAGCGTTCACATGGAACATTTGGAGAAAAGATTCTCCCGAGCAACGCCGAGCACAAGACTTAAAACAACATATAAATTTTAAAACATTTTTAATTGAGACAAAATTGTTGCAAGCAGGCAATAAAATAATGACATGGATACGAAAAATTTTGTCAGATTTTGCGGATGTTCAGATTAATCTTGAAAAGAAACGTCTCTGGCACACCTCATCTGCAGACACAGTGGCATTCATAGGTTTTACAATCGGTTTGTTTCTGATTTTACGAAATGTTATCGCAGGTGAAATTCTTGTTGGTAGTCTCGTGTATATGATGAGCACACTCTCAAACGTTCGTAACTCAATTGGATTTCTCCTTAACAGTATTTCCGCTCAATATGACAATCATTTTATTGTGCGAGATTTTATAGAATTCAAAAATACCAAACCCATGATTGTGGAACCAAAAAAGCCGGTTCCGCTCAACCTCACGTCCGCGCCGGAAATTGTATTTGAAAATGTGTCGTTCAAATATCCGCACACGGACAATTGGAGTTTGCGGAACATAAATTTGACGCTCAAGCCGGGACAGAAAATCGGGCTGGTGGGAAACAACGGGGCGGGGAAGACGAC
>CAIXDB010000053.1 GCA_903918125.1 uncultured bacterium
TCGCTTCGCGAAACGGAAAATCGCATCGAGCATATCGGCGAGATTGTGCTCGTAGCATGGGCGGGGCTCATGGTTTTTCTCATTGCTTGTGGTGTGGTTGCAAAGTATTTAGTATAATGAATTTTACACACTAGACAAAAACATATGAAAACCATTCCAAAATCGCTCGAAGAAATTCGCAAGTCGCGCGGACCGATACGCAATGTCAACATTGAACATCGCGAGAAACTGACACACCTCGAGCGTTTCGCCGTCTGGGTGACCGAGCACATCGGCACGATGGGATTTTTCTTTTTCATTTTGACGCTGAACGTCGTATGGATCGCTTGGAATGTTCTCGCACCGGCGCAATACGTCTTTGATCCCGGCTGGAGTTTTCTGATACTACTCTTCATCAACAACATCCTGCAAATTCTCTTCATGCCACTTATCATGGTCGGGCAGAACCTGCAAGGCAGACACTCCGAAGCGCGCGCCGAGGCCGACTTCGAAGTGAATACTAAAGCGGAGGAGGAAATCGAAGCGATTTTGCTTCACCTCGAAAATCAAAATGAACTTATCACTGAAATTTTGAAACGGATTGAAAGTAAATAAAAAGCATGAAAAAAGTAATCGTATGCGACCTTGATGGGACGTTGGCGGAGAGCAAGTCGACCGTGACAGCGTCGATGGCGAGCGTCATTTCCGACGTGTTAAAGACGCACTATTTTGCCGTCATTTCGGGTGGGGATTGGCCACAATTTGAAAAACAATTTTTGTCCGGTTTTCACGCCGAGCCGGAGCTGTTGAAAAATCTTTTCTTGTTTCCCACGAGCGGTGCGGAATGTCTGCGTTGGGTGGACGGAGCGTGGCAGGTGGTGTACGACAAATTGTTGACCGCGGATGAAAAAGAAAAAATCATGTCGGCGTTTTCGGTGGCGATTGCGGATTCCGGCGTGGAAGTAAGCGCTTCGTCGTACGGTGATGTGATCGAAGATCGTGGCGAGCAAATCACCTTTTCCGGCTGCGGGCAACATGCGCCGCTCGAGGTGAAAAGTGTCTGGGACCCCAACCAGGAGAAACGCAGGAGAATCGTGGCGGAGCTCACGAAGCACATCCCCGAATTCGAAATCACTCTCGGCGGCATGACTTCCATCGACATTACCCGCAAAAGCGTCAACAAGGCCTATGCCATTTATAAACTCGAGGAAATGCTCGACGTGACAAAGGACGACATCGTCTACATCGGCGACGCGCTCTACCCCGGCGGCAACGACACAAAAGCCCGCGACGCCGGTGTCGAGTGCATTCAAGTGTCCGGACCCGCCGAAACGGAAAAAATTCTCAAAAATTACACAACATGAAGGAGTTTTCCACCCTTTTCTGTGTTTGACATTTGAAAATATGGTACTATTTATGTATGAGTACGCCGATAATCCGCCCGTGGGGCACGGAAGATTTGTTTGTCGAGAATACACAAGTGACTGTAAAACTTTTGTATGTTCACGCTGGCGAGGAATGCAGTCTCCAGTATCACCATCATCGCGAAGAATTTTGGAAAATTATTGCGGGAACACCTACGCTTGTTATCGGTGAGGAAACACTCACTCCGAAAGTCGGTGATGAGTTTACCGTGTCCGCGGAAACCAAACATCGCATCTCCGCCCCGGAGAACGACGTGACCATTTTGGAAATTTCCACCGGTCAGTTTGACGAAAATGACATCGTACATCTGGAAGACAAATATAACCGCGTTTGAGCCATGAAAAAAACCGTCACATTCAAAAAAACTTTCAAAGATGATGCGGTAGGCAAACCTCTGGCAGTATTTTTATATGACGCGCACGGCAAGTCGCAGACGGGAATGCTCCTCGAGTGCACAAGGAAAAAAGGCACGCAAAAAAGTTTTTTGACCTACGCGTGGAGCGCCGACGGGTTTGAGTTTGCGCCGGACGAGCGGGAAGTGACACTGCACACGCACACCGGCAGGAAGGAGAAAATTGACGAATGCTCGGCGTTTTCGGTGGCGCACATTACGCAAGGATACGTGCTGACATACATTCGCACGAAAGAGCCTGCGCCGGTCAAAGTTCGCAAGACCAAAAAACCTGCCAAAAAAACACTCGCCAAAAAACCGGAGAAAACACTGGTGACCGCGTTCTCGAAAGATTTATATGAATGGAAAATTCGCACGGAGGAGGAGACGGACAGCGACAGCGCGACATTTGTGTACGACGGGTCAATCGACAAGTACATTCAGTATCGTGATGGACTTTTTCTGCGGCAGAAATCGTCGCCAAAGTTCGGACATTGGCCGGTGAAAAGCGTCTTGCTTGCCACGGCGCGTTCCGGACATTTTGACTCCGGCACGCTCACACTCATGGGCAGTCAGATGACCGACCGAGGCATTGTGCTTGTGTACGATGCACCGATTGTGAAAAAACACGATGATGATGAACAAACACTGGTGCAAGCCGGACTGATTTTGCTCGATCGCAAGCACTCTGACCGCGTGGTGTGGCGTTCGGAGTCGGTGCTCTTTCAGTCCATCATTGAACACACTGCGGGTGCATCGGTCCGACCGATCGGCGCCGTGTCGCACAAAGAGCTGATGAGACTGTACTGGCTCTGTCCGGACGGTGTCATTCTCGTTGCGTCCGTACCGGCATTTTTTAAAGAAGCTCCGGTCGCCACCGCACCTGTTCTGAAACGCTCGATTAAAAATCCGATCATCTCTCCAGCTCCGCATAACGCGTGGGAAGTCGAAGGCACGTTCAACCCGGGTGCGTTTGCCGACGAGCAGGGTCGGGTGCATTTGCTGTATCGCGCCATCGGCTCGGACGGCATTTCGCGCGTCGGCTATGCCCGCTCGACCGACGGTGTGCATTTCAACTATCGCTATCCGTACCCGGTCTTCGAACCGTCGCTTGCGTCGAAACGCACACTTCGAGCCGCCGCGTCGCTCGCCTACAACCCGGCAATGTACACCTCCGGCGGTGGTTGGGGCGGTGCCGAGGACCCGCGCGTGGTGCGCATCGGCGATACCATATATATGATGTACGTGGCGTTCGAGGGCTGGGACTCGGTACGTATCGCCTTGACTTCCATTTCTGTCGATGATTTTATGCACGAGCGCTGGTCGTGGAAACCGCCAGTCTTGATTTCCGCGCCGGGAACGGTCAACAAAAACTGGCTCTTGTTTCCGGAAAAAATAAACGGTAAGTATGTCATTTTGCACAGCATCGCGCCACAGGTCGCGGTGGAATATATCGAATCACTCGACTCGTTTACCGGTGCGACGTTTATAAAAAGCTTGCGCAAGGGCGGCCCGCAGCCTGGACGCGAGGGCAAATGGGACGGACTGCTCCGCGGGGCCGGCGCGCCTCCGCTCAAAACTCGACTCGGCTGGTTGCTTCTCTACCACGCGCTCGACGTTGCCGACCCGGGCAGGTACAAACTCGGCGCCATGATTCTCGATGTGAACGACCCGACGAAAGTGTTGTATCGCAGTGCGGCGCCGATTCTTTCGCCGGACGAAGTCTACGAAAACAACGGCAAGCCCGGCATCGTGTATGCTTCCGGCGCGGTCATTCGCGGGGATGACGTCTACGTCTACTACGGCGGTGCCGACCGCGTGGTCTGTGTCGCCACCGCTCCCTTGGCCGACCTGCTCGACTACATCGTCACCGGCAAGCCAAAGGAATACAAACTGAAGAAGAGTGAGATGGTGGCCTAGAAATAAATTTTAATGACCGAAGAATATCTCGATATTTTGGATGAACACGGAAACAAAACTGGCGAATCTCGCCCATATCTCGAGGCACATGAAAAAGGGTTGGTTCATTCAGCGGTGCATGTGTGGATTGTAAATTTCAAAAACGAGATTCTCCTTCAAAAGCGTGCAGAAAATAAACGTTTTCACCCGGGCTTGTGGGACATGTCAGCTGCAGGACATGTGTCTGCGGGTGAGACAAGTTTAGTGGCGGGACAACGAGAGACAAAAGAAGAATTAGGACTTGATATTCCGGAATCAGATTTTGTCTTTCTGTGTACGATAGAAGACCACACAGTTTTTAATGACGGAGCATATATAAACAACGAGTTTGATGATGTGTATGTTGCCAGAGTAGATGTGAAAATTTCCGATATTAAGTTGTCAGACGGCGAAGTTGAAAAAGTAAAATTTTTGTCGATTGAAGAATTTAAAAAATGGATACACGGAGAAGGCGAGCCAATGGTTCCACACGAGGAGTACGAAAAAGTTCTCGAGTATGTAATGAGTGTTTGAGAAATGCAGGTTAAAGCAGTTCCCGGAGTTCATCTGGAGAAACATTGATATCCCGGAGCATTGCTCAGAGTGTACCTCGGGGAATGTCTTTTTTGTGACGTGCAATGACAATGCGTCTGCCATCCGTGTGTACAAAAACGACATGAGATGTGCCTCGCTCGGGATGCTGAATAAAGCCGAGTTTCTTTACAACCCGTATCATGTCCGTATCCTTGATGACCGGTAGATGAGGCACGGTTTTTAAAAATTACACTGCGCAGATATCGTGTGGAACCATTGAGATTGTTTCAAACATTTCAAATCCTTTGTCTTCCGGTATTTTTTCTTTGTCTGCAATAATACTGCGTACATAGACACCAATGGCGTCGCGAATATTCACTCGCGCTTTTTCCAATGACTCGCCCCATGTATGGCAACCGGGCAGAGCAGGCACATACGCGTGGTAGGTGTTGTTTTCGTCGGGTTCTATAATTATGCGATAGGTAAGGTTTTTCATATTGTGTATAGTATACCAGAATCGGTCATTTCGCAAACCAAATTTTTACTATATGATTATCTTATGAAAGCAAAACCAATTCTCTTTATCGACTTTGATGGAACAATTTGTTTCGACAAATATTGGAGAAGTTTGCCGAAGGACAAATTTGATCAAATGCAAAGTTTTATGTTCGGAGAGGATAAAACTTTGGTAAACGACTGGATGAGGGGAAAATATACGGCAGAGGAAATCAACCAACTTGTGGCGGAAAAAATCGATATGTCGTTTGAAAAGTTATGGGAATTGTTTGTTTTGGACTGTAAGACCATGGAAGTTTCTCGTGAGATTCTTGAAAAGCTCTCAGCAATTCGCGACAAGTATACGGTCATTTTAATCACCGGAAACATGGATAGTTTTACCCGTTTTACGGTTCCCGTATTACAGTTGGAAAAATATTTTGATTACATAAATAACTCTTTCTTTGAAACAAAATTAAAAGATGACGACAACGGTTCGCTTTTCACAAAATATGCGAAAAGTCTTGGTGTGTCTTTGAACAAATGTATACTGATAGACAACTCGCAAAAAGCGTGTGAGTCATTCCGTGCGTTGGGCGGTACTGCATATTTCATTACGCCTGAACATGGTATTATGATGTACCTAGAAAATTTAAGTTGAGTAGGTTATAATTAATAAACTAAAACCATGTTCACCGTTACACGTTCAAAACACAATCCGATTCTCACGCCTGACCACATGAATTCGTTCGAGGCGTATGCGGCGTTCAA
>CAIXDB010000054.1 GCA_903918125.1 uncultured bacterium
ATGATCCAGTACATCCGATCAGCTGGTGATGCTGAAAAAGCAGCAGAAGGTAAAAGTATAATGATATATGGTGTTATTGCTATCGCTGTTATGACAGTTTTGTTTGGACTTATCACATGGCTTGCTGGTATTGTTGGAGTCAACACTGGTGCGTCAAATCTTCAGCCACCTACAGTCAACGGTCTACAATAATCTCTCTGTCTTAAAATGGACATTACATCGTTCCTAAAAAACATAGACAAAGTCATTCTAAACCCGCTTATCTTTCTTTTGTTTGCCGTAGCCACACTCTATTTCGTTTACGGAGTCGTCAAATACTTGAGCATGGATCCCTCGGACAGCAAGAGAAAAGAAGCGATGGACTCTATTATTTGGGGAATGGTTGGAATGCTCATAATGTTTTCGGTTTACGGTCTCATCAGCTTTGTCCTGGCCACCTTTGGCATCACAGGAAGCTCGGTGCCGTTTATAGGATCCAAGTTATAATATAAATCTAGATTCAAAAAAACAGCCGTCAAAAACGGCTGTTTTTTGTTTCCAATTTTTGTCCGTTGTTTATATTTGGTCAATTTGGCAAAAGAAAACCGCGCAGCCTTTTCAGGGACTACGCGGTATAATTTTTTTACAACTTGAAAGAAAATCATCTGGTCACCTCTGCGGGGTCACCAGCACCAGCTCTGACTTGTCCGGCTGAAGCGAGTGATATTTGATCCACTCGATGTCACCGGGAAACTGGCTGAGGACTTTGCCGTCCTTCACCAGTATCGCTTCGTCGCCGACAATCCGGGTAATGTATTTCCTGCCGTGATTGTCGATAACTTCCATGTTGGCCGAGGGTTGCAGATGGCCCTGGAAATTGGTTTTTATCTCCTCGCTCCAACCATTGGCTGGAACCTCGACAAATCTGGAGTTATACGTCAGGTACGGACTCCAAGGAAGGTCCCCGAAGGCCTGATACAGCTTGAGAGCTGCTGTCAGATTTCCGTGAACTGTTCCAATTTCCGATTTCTCGGCGACCATTGTCCAAAGGATCAAATCGATCCGCTGAACGCCGATCTTTTTACGTCCGCGTAAGTCGCGAGCCAAAGGGGTTTTCCCGTCTGACTCGTATTCGTTGAACTTGGTCTGCCTGGCGATATTCATCATCTTCTCCCGACCGGCAGCATCAATAGACGCTGTCTGCCAGAATTCAGAGACTTCTTTCTCAACTTTCGCGTTCTCCACCGGCAAGCCGTCAGAGAGGGGATTTAACGTGTTGTTCACCGAGTTCGCCGCCTTCGCCACGGTCTGCTGAACCGAGGAAATGGTTGGCGAAGATGATCCATTTGCAGAATCAGTGAGTTTAAAACCGGTAAAGTCAGCAAGTAATACTAGTGCAGAAACCACCAACATTATCTTGCCTGGCATCATCAGTTTTTTCTCATCTTTATCTTTACTCTTCTTGTCCGGTTCACGATAAAACATGAACGCCACAACTGCGACGAGATGTGCGATTACGAACCATATATCTACCAGACTCCAGTATTGCTCTGGAAATTTGGCAGCGATGATTCCTTCACAAATAAGCACAGCAAGTGGCCATTTCCACCAACCTTTTACAAAGTATGATGGTTGTTCAACAACTTCTTTTTTCTTAGCCTCCGGTTGTTGGTCTCCTGTTTTCACTCCGTTGGATTTTTTTGAGAGTTTATACATCTTCCGTGCATAGTATATTGAGCACAACACGGGAATGATGCATATACAGTAAGCGATTGCTTTGATAGCCCAGTCTGGTGTCTCCGAAGAGACAAATCGGTAAGCGGACATAACGGCCCAAACCAATCCCAGAAGAACTACCAGAACAATAACAGCCACGATGTGGTCTACCACCAAGCGTTTGGTTTTCTTGACGAGCCATGACAGCGCTCGCCAGATCCTCACCGTAATCCACGGCAAAGATTTCCAGACTTTTTTGGCAAGCCAGCATAGGCCTCGCCAAAGCTTTTTGAACGAAGTAGCGAATGAACGAAAAAAGTTCATAAAGCTACTGTTAAATGCTGTCAGCAACCACAGCAGAATCCGCCAAACGAATTTGAACGGAGCCACTAGTAGTCTGACGATTTCGTCAAACACTTTTTTCGTTGGCATTTCTTTTTTCTCCTCCCGGAATGGTGATATTGATACCAGCTCCACCGCCCGGCGCATATGTTGTCAGATTGCCGATAGCTTCGGCGGTAAACTCGGCTTGAACCATGTCACTGGCCTTGTGGGCCGCCGAAACAGGAGACAAACCTTGAGCGATGTACAACTTGACCAGTTCCTCAACTCGGGCTTTTTTGGCGATAGCTGTTCTTTCGATCACCCACGCCGTGCCTTCACCTTCACTGATAGTTGCTTTCTTTTTTGCTTCGCCGGCTTTGATCGTCGCCTTGGCATTTTCTTCAGCCGTAGCGGCAATCTGCATTATCGACTGAATCGCATCGTTGAGTTCGGGATCTGACATAGTAAGCTTTGTGATCCTGGCTCCCATGGATTTCAGATCCTCATTCAACCCATCGAGTTCAGGCGAATCAAATTTCTTACCTTTGATTGCAACATTAGATTTGTAGTCCTCCCAAGAACTGGAGAGAACCACACGAGAAATCAACCCGGAGATAACCTCGTCGATGTTCTGAAGAAAGTTATCTCTGTAAATCGTAAATCCCGGTACCGGATCAAAAACTTCGATGTCCGCATAGCTTATGATGCTAAAACGAACGCCATCTTTTGTGTCCAAGTCTTCGTGAAGAGTCGGCCTGAACAGTTTCCTGTACAAACCATATCTCACAACAGCCTTGGCAGCGAGTTGCATATTCATGCGCTTACCGGTAGTCACAGAAGTTTCCTTCTCCACTACACGGTCAACCCTAATCGGTCGAATACTACTAATGAGTGGCAAACCGTAAACCCTTTTTCCGAAAAGGACATAAAAAATGTTACTCTTGTATCCCTTTTCTTCTTCTGGTGTCATCGGCACCATCATTTTCATCGTCCGATCGTATTTCTCGCCGGGAGCGATGTAGTCCACGATTGGACCTTTGTTTTCATTACCCCTAACGACAGCGCGAATAACATTCGGTGTGTCATCATTTTTAGATACCAAATAAACCGGGGTGGAATTGTACAAAAAACCATCGTACTTATTTCCCGATTCTACGGGC
>CAIXDB010000055.1 GCA_903918125.1 uncultured bacterium
TCGGCATGTTCGAGCACGTCGGTCGGAAAAATTATCGCCGGTTTTTTGACGTGGTGGAAAGGTCACTCGCCGACGACGGACTGTTTCTCCTGCACACCATCGGCAGCAACATGTCGCAGATGAGCGTCGACCCGTGGATTGAAAAATATATTTTCCCGAACGGCATGTTGCCCTCGCAGAAACAAATCGCCGACGCATTCGAAGAACGTTTTGTACTCGAGGACATGCACAACTTCGGCGCGGATTACGACAAAACGCTCATGGCATGGTTTCGCAATTTCGATAAGCACTGGCCCGAAATCAGCGCACACTACAGTGAGCGTTTCTATCGCATGTGGAAATATTATTTGCTTTCATGCGCCGGATCTTTCCGCGCGCGTCGCATTCAACTCTGGCAGTTTGTGTTTTCCAAAAAAGGCCTCGAAGGCGGGTACACCTCGATGCGATGACGTTGTGCCGGAGGAGGGACTCGAACCCTCAAGCCTTTCGACGCACGATTTTGAGTCGTGAGCGTATACCAATTCCGCCACTCCGGCAGGAGTCGAACTCATCAAGTTTAGCTTGATTTTACTAAAAAATCAATTATGTGATAAAATGTCGGTGTATGTCCCAATTCTATGAAAACTCAGTCTTCTGGATCGATGTCGACAAGATTCATCCGAATCCGTTTCAACCGCGTCGCGAGTTTGACCAGGCGCAACTCCAGTCGCTGGCGGACTCGATACGCCAGTACGGTGTCCTGCAAGCGCTCGTTGTCACGCGCACGGAGGTCATAAAAGAGGACGGTCTCGTGACCGAATACGAACTCATTGCCGGCGAGCGACGTCTGCGCGCATCGAAAATAGCCGGGCTTTCGCAGGTGCCGGTGCTCATTAAAGTCGGCGACGAAACGGATTTGATGAAACTCGAGTTGGCTATTATTGAAAATGTTCAGCGCGAGGATTTGAATCCCGTCGATCGCGCCAAAGCCTTCAATCGACTGATCGAGGAGTTCGGCTTTACGCATTTGCAAATCGCCAAGAAAATCGGCAAGAGTCGCGAGTACGTGTCGAATACTGTGCGCATCGTCGCGCTCCCGCCGGAAATTCTCGACGCGCTGGTGAATGGCAAAATTTCCGAGGGACACACTCGACCGCTCATGATGCTCGGCGACCGGCCGGAGGAGCAGATGACCGTGTTCAAAGAACTGTTGTACAAAAAACTGTCGGTGCGTGAAACGGAAGCGATCGCTCGACGCATCGCATACGACAAAATCCGCAAGAAAGCCATATTGCTCGATCCGGAAATTCTGGAGCTTGAGGAGAAACTGACCGAGTCACTTGGCACACGCGTGTCCATCGAGCGTCGCGAAAATGGCGGAAAAATTTCCATTGATTATTTTTCGCCGGAAGATTTGCAAAACATTTTTGACTTGTTGAAAAACGGCCAGCCGACTTCGCCCGAGAAAAAATTTCACGACTACATCCTGGCACCGGTGGCGGGGAAGGAAGAAGTGACGGAACCTGTTTCGAGTTCGGACACGCCAGTTGCGGAAATTATCGAAGTTGTTCCCGTCACGGATATTGTCGAAAACCCCGACGATCGCAGTCCGGAAGAAATCAAAACGTCCGAAAACACCGAAGACGAAATCTATTCAATTAAAAATTTCTCGATTTAATTATTTTCCTTCCAACTCGCTGCGAATGTGTCGTTTCGCCATGGATGTTTTACAGTATTCAATCCATTTGCGATTTGGCTTCGCGCTCTTTTTCGTTTCCACTTCGACGCGGTCGCCGGTGTGCAACACGGTGGAGATCGCCACGAACTTGCCGTTTACTTTCCCGCTGGCGAGGTGGTTGCCGATGTCCGAGTGTATCGAATATGCGAAATCAATAATCGACGCGCCGGTGGGCAAGTCGATGACGTCGCCGTTCGGCGTGAAAATGAAAATCCGCTCGTCGAAAAAGTCGGCCTTGATGTCGTCGATGAATTTATCGCCGGCTTCGTGCTGATATTCGAGCAACTTTTGCACCCAATCATTCTTTTTTTGCACACGCGATTTTGTGCCCTGACCTTCCTTGTATCCCACGTGCGATGCGATACCGTACTCCGCCTCCGTGTGCATGTCCTCCGTGCGGATTTGCACTTCGATGATACCGCCGTCGCCGGTGAAAATGGTGGTGTGGAGCGACTGATAGCCGTTTACTTTTGGCGTGGCGATGTAGTCTTTGATACGGTCGGGCAACGGTCGCCACGCGCCGTGGATAATGCCGAGGATACGATAACAGGTCGGCACGTCGCGCACCGTGATGCGCAGCGCGGAAATGTCGTGAATTTTTTCGATGTCCATGTCGTGTCGCACCAGTTTTTTGTAGAGCGAGTAGAGTCCTTTGACGCGATAGTCCATGCGAAAGTCGGTCACGCCCTCGCGAGCAAGTTCTTTTTTGAGCGACTTTTCAAATTTTTCCAAATGTGCTTCCTGTTCGGCGCGTTTCGTTTTCAAAAGTTTCAACACGGCTTCGTATTGTTCGGGCAAGACGTATGCAAAAGCGATGTCCTCAAGCTCGCGCTGGAGAATTTTCACGCCAAGTCTGTTAGCGATGGGCGCGTAGATTTCGAGCGTCTCCGTGGCGATGCGGAGTTGTTTTTCTTTCGGCACGTATTGCAGTGTGCGCATGTTGTGCAAGCGGTCGGCCAGTTTGATAATGAGTACGCGCAAGTCCTTTGACATCGCCACAAAAAGTTTTCGCAAGGACTCGTTGTATCTATTCGTGCCCTGGTATCGCACGTGCCCGAGTTTCGTCACACCTTCGACGAGGAAACGAATCTCCGCGCCGAACTCGCGCTCAATTTCCGCCGGCGTCACGCCGACATCCTCAACCGAGTCGTGCAACAGTCCGGCGGCCACAATAGTCGCCGACATGCCAAGCTCCGCGAGGATTTTCGCCGTCTCGAACAGGTGCGTGAAATACGGCTCGCCACTCAAGCGTTTCTGCCCGGCGTGTTTCTCCTGTGCAAACCGATACGCTTTTTCCACGAGCTTTTTGGGGTCATGCGACCCCTGCTCGCCTGCGGCGGTTGTCCTCTCGTTCGGCGATTTGAGTAGGGAAGTGAGGGTTTTGAGTTCGGAGTCGATCATATCGTAATTGTATTGATTTTTCGAGAAATTGAAAGCTGGAACTTTCTTGTAAAATAAAACAGCTCCAGTTGTACCGGAGCCGTCGCGAAGTTGTCGTTGTTACTTGTCGACAATCTTCACTTTAATTATGTGGTTGCTACAGTGGTCGTATGTGATAATGTTCAGTTTATTTTTCTGAAACA
>CAIXDB010000056.1 GCA_903918125.1 uncultured bacterium
AAAAAGCAACTGAAAGAAATTCAGCTCAAAGGTGCTGTATCTGCCGAAGCTATCGAACAGATCAAAAATGTATTTCTAGACGGCAACCAAGCCTCAGAAAAATATTTGACACTTGATGAATACGAAAAAAGAAAAATGTTAGAAAAGTTACTCTCGAACGCAACTTTCAAAAACAAATCTGTGGCTCAATATCTATTTAAAAATCAATTTCAGATACTCGCTATGACACCTAAAAACAGTGATTTACCGAGACTGCTGCGGGACTAGGAATCGAACCTAGATTCACAGATTCAGAGTCTGTTTGCCTACCGATTAGCAGATCCCGCAATATTTTTATTCTAATATTTTCTAAATTCTAGCAATTCCATCGCTGCATATACTTCTGCTTTTTTCGAAATCTGAACTTGATGACTACTAATATGGGGATGAAATCCCAGTTTTGTCATCAAATTAAAGACATTTAAAATCATACTGTTATTCTTATTAGAAAATAAGAATTTATACGTAGAAGTTGGCGCATGAACACAGAAACTACCCTCCGCCTCATACAAACCACGAAGGTACCTCACTATATAATCTTTTTGTTTTAAAATCCAGCCCGGCACCCTTATTTCTAACTCTCCTCGTGCTCCCGAAGGTATTGCCAATCTTTTACAAATTTCTCTCTGATATAACCCTACTTTTACAGCATTTGAGCGTGTGGATGGGACAATGTAGGCTTTTTTGTTAAAAACTGAATATATTAAATCTGCGGTCCTTTGAATCAATCTCGTACTTTTTGCATTTAGCGTAATTCGAAGTTCTTCGGTGCGTGCATAGATACACACATGACCATCCCCGAGAGACAAACCGATAAGTTCTGCCAGGTCACCATTTTGTACAAGTTTAGAATGTTTTGATTTTATTTTTCCTTCCACCTCCATGCGTTTTCGCCACAATTTAAAATTATCGATTTTCTTTCGTTTCATTGTGTCAGAAATTTTTCTGACCGAGAGATTTGTTTCTTTTGTTTGACCCTTATTCCAGTTACTTGGCATAATTTAATTATATCACAACTTAAACTTTTTCCTACCATTAGACGAAAAAGTTATCCACATTTTTTGCAAATGAAAGCGCCGTCAAACCCTAGGGAGGAATGACGGCGCGGGGCTGTTCGAGAAGACGTTTCCATACCCGAATTGGTTCTCGTCGCGTTCAAACAGCTAACTGAAGACCCAAGAGCAGGACTGGAGAGTATAGTACACATTTTCAAAAATAATGCAAGGGCGTGCATCGTGCATAAGAAAAGGCGCAACCGGCCACGGAAACCGGCGGCGCCTTTCTTGCTAGCTTAGGAGAACGTCAAGTCCCCCGACTTCGCCCTCCCGACAACTAGCGAACGTCGTGTGATACAAAAACTATTCTGCCAACTATCATACCTATTTTAAAAAACAATGTATACATTACCCTTTCTTTTCTTTCAAACACGCTTCGATGAACGCGGAGAAAAGCGGATGAGGATGAAGCGGGCGGGCGCGAAACTCAGGGTGAAATTGCGTGCCGAGGAAAAACGGATGCGCGGAGCACGGGAGCTCGGCTATTTCCATGAGGCGACCGTCCGGTGATGTGCCGGAGAAGACCATACCGCCAGCCACGATGTCCGCGATGAACTGCGGACTGACTTCGTATCGGTGACGATGACGTTCGGAAATCGTATCCGCACCGTCAACTTTCTGCACACGTCCCGACTCTGCATATGCATCGTGCGCAATCGTTCCCTTTTTGAGCACCGCCGGATACGCGCCGAGTCGCATGGTCGCACCGTACTTTTCATCTTCCAAAAGTTTTTTCTGCTCGGGCATGATGTCGATGACGACGTGCGAGGATTTCGGATTGATTTCCGCGGTGTGCGCGTCCTCCCAGCCGATAACGTGTCGACAATATTCGATGACCGCAAGCTGCATACCGTAGCACAGCCCGAGGTACGGAATGTTGTGTTCGCGCGCGTACCGTATCGCCATGATGACGCCTTCGATACCCGACTCGCCAAACCCGCCCGGCACGATGATGCCGTCGTACGCTTTGAGCTCCGAAACTTTTTTCGGATCGGCTTCGTATTCTTTTGAATTTATCCATGTGAGCCGTGTGTGTGCGCCGTTCCAGTACGACGAAAATTTCACCGCTTCGATGACCGACACGTACGCGTCGGAGAGCATGAAGTCGCCGGTGTCAAAATATTTTCCCACCACGGCAATTTTCAATTCTTTTTTTGCGCTCTTTGCTTTCTTCACAAACTGCGCCCATTCGTGCAACTCGCCGTTGTGCGCTTTCGTACGCATGTGCAACGTTTTCAAAATAACCGAGCTGATTTTGTCCTTTTCAAAATTGAGCGGAATGTCGTACACGCTTTTTATATCCGGCGCGGAGATAACGTTTTCGGCGGGCAATGCGCATGACAAGGCGATTTTTTCTTTTCTTTTGTGGTCGAGTGGCAGAGCGCTTCGCGCGATGATGACGTCGGGCTGCACACCGTACGAGTTCAGCTGGCGCACGGCGTTTTGTGTAGGTCGCGTTTTCATTTCACCGAGCGAGCCGGGGATCGGCAGGTACGACACCATGATAAACATGACGTCTTGCGGATATTTCACTTTCAAAATGCGCGATGCCTCGATGAACAAAATGTTTTGATAGTCGCCGATGGTTCCGCCGATTTCAATGAGCGAAATGTCCGACTCGTGCGCTTCGGCGGACTTTTTCCAGCGACGAATAATCTCGTCGGTGATGTGCGGAATGGCTTCGATACATTTCCCGCGATATGCCAGGGCGCGTTCGCGGTCGATGACGTGTTTGTATATCATGCCGGAGGTCATGTAGTCGTCGGAGCCGAGGTCTGTCTCGAGAAATCGCTCGTAGTTGCCCATGTCTTGGTCGGTTTCGAGACCGGAGTCGAGCACGAAGACTTCACCATGCTCCGTCGGGTTCATATTGCCGGCGTCCACATTCAAATACGGGTCAACCTTTATCGGGTTGACCTTGAAACCTTTCGACTGCAAAATTTTTCCGAGACTCGAAGACGCGATACCTTTTCCCACTCCCGACATGACACCACCAACGACGAAAATATACTTGTGATTTTTCTTTGCCATTTCGTACAAAATTACTGGTAAGGTTCAGTATAGTACAAGTGGGAAAGAGATACAAATTTTAGACGTTTACATACTTCCGAACAGCCAAAAAACTGGAAATTGAGCCGATTGCCACGCCGGAAAGGACAATAATGAGGAAAATTTCGCCAAAATTGCTCGTGTAATACTGAAAAACGTTCAAACCGACGAAAAACTGCTCGGTTGTTTTGCCGAGCCAAAGCGTCAAGGGATAGAAAAGGATGAGCGTGATGAGACCGGAAGCAAAACCGTACAAAGCGCCCGCCACAAAAAATGGCGCGCGGATGTAGCCGGTCGAGGCGCCGACGAGACGCATGACGGAAATTTCGTCGCGCGACATATATATGACGAGACGAATGGTGTTGAAGGTGATGAGAATGGAAATAATGATGAGGAAAATGGTCAGGGCGAAACCGAGGCGGTTGGCAGAGTTGATGATTTGGGTCAGATGGTCGATGGCATCTTTGTTTTGAAAATAGTTGACTGTGTCAATGATACTCGTACCGTCCGGCGACGTTTGGTTGTTGAGAAAATCAGCGATGCTTTGGTATTGCGACGGATCTTTGGCCTTGATGTTCAGTGTCGCGCCGAGTGGATTCGTGCCAAGCTCGTCGAGCGCTTGCAGGGTAATTTGGTCGTTCTGGTGACGCGTTTTGAAATCGGCGAGCGCCTGGTCTTGCGAGACATACGTCACCGGCGGTTGCACTTCGGGCAGTGCCTCCAAGTTTTTCTGCAAAGCCAAAATCTGATCCTCCGGCGCATTTTGCACAAAATAGACGTTGATGTCGACTTTGTTTTCAATCGATTGGAGCGTGGTACGGAAAATCGCGCCGGCAAAAATAATCGAGCCGATGACGAAGAGTGTCACAACCATGACGAGAATGGAAGACAGCGAGACGAAACCGTTTCGCCAGAAATTAAAGAAACCCGAACGCACAACTCTTTTTATAGTGATCCACATGGTGTTAGTTTAACATATTGAAATCTGAATTAAAATCTCTTTCTCGGTCACACGTCTTTCGGAGCACGCGTAAATTTCTTGCTAGAAATTTCGCTCACTCTCGCCTACCCGGCTCCGAGAGTCTCCGAAATCCGTGTGACGCTCAACGAGATTTTAATTCAGATTACATATTTCCCCTCCTTGTCGTCGCGGATTATTCGCCCGTTCTCCATTGTGAGCACGCGTTTCTGAAGCGAGTCGATGACGCCTTTGTTGTGCGTGGTCAGAATGACGGTCGTGCCGAGGTCATTTATTTTTTTCAAAATTTGGACAATGTCGTATGTGTTCAGCGGGTCGAGGTTGCCTGTCGGTTCATCGGCGATAATGACGTCCGGCTGGTTGACGATGGCACGGGCTATGGCTACGCGCTGTTTCTCCCCACCCGATAGCTCGCCGGGGAAATTCCAGATTTTGCGACTCAAATCGACGAGCTCGAGCACGTGCGGTACGTCCGCCTCTATATCCTCGTCCGAACGCCCCGCCGCTTCCATGGCAAAGGCGATGTTTTCATAAATATTTTTGTTTGGAATAAGACGAAAATCCTGGAAGACCACTCCGACCTTGCGACGGAAATCGTTGATTTGCTTTTTGCCGAGCGTATGAATGTCGAGCGACTCAAAAAAAATTCTGCCGTCCGACGGTTTTTCCTCGCCGAGAAACATTTTAATGAGCGTCGTCTTGCCCGCGCCGGAATGTCCCACAATGGACACAAACTCCTTCGGCTCGATGGAAAATGAGACATCTTCAAGCGCCACCGAATTATCCGGATAAATTTTGGAAACTTTATCGAAATAAATCATTGTTCACAGTATACCGCGGTCGGCACACAGATGCAAAATTTACAAAAACTTTTTGAGATAATTCTCTAATTTTCTGTTCCGACAATGTGACACTAATCCAAGATAAGAAATAATAACACTATGAAAAGTGTTTTCGGATACAAGATTTTTATTCCCTTGATTCAGTAGTATTTTTATTTTCTTCATAATTCTTCTCTTCGTGCGCGTTCGCAATACAATCATGTGTGGTAATGCCACGTAGCCAAGAAAATCTATTCCGCGACGCATCTTCCGAATTTCGACTTTGTTCGGATGTAAATCGAGTGACAACTTTTCACTCAAAAACACCCGAATTTTCTCCTGAATTTCAAACAAAAATTTTTCATTTTCTGAAAGAATGATAAAATCGTCGCAATATCGAAAATAATATTTTGCTTTTAAAATATGTTTGGCAAACTGGTCGAGTTCGTTCAAATAAATGTTGGCAAAAAGCTGACTGGTCACGTTACCGAGTGGCAAGCCTTTTCCTTTTTCTTTTTCAAAACTTCCAAACAACAGGTCGATCAGTCTCATGGTGTCTGGACACGAGACTTTCTTTCCAATCAATTCCTTCAAAACAGTGTGGTCAATCGAATCAAAGAATTTTCTCACATCACATTTTAGAACCCATATTTTTCTCTTCCAGTTTTTACTCACTTTTCGGCATGCCTTGTATGAACGTTCTACACCCAAATGCGTTCCACGAGATGTACGGGATGAATATGAGTCATATATAAAATGCTTGTCAAAAATAGTATTCAATACTCGGTATATCGCTTGGTGTACAACCCTGTCGCATACAAATGCTTTGTGAATGTGACGACGTTTTGGGTCATAGGTATAAAAATCCGTGTATGCACCATGGACATACGTACCAGACATAAGTTTTTCATGTACATCAAAAATAGCGTCTTCCAGGTGAAGTTCAAATTGAACCACATCCTTTCTTTTTATTTTTCCTCTTTTAAATTCTTTCCATGCGTCAAATAAATTTGATATACTGCAAATACTATGAAACAAATTCTCACTTACGTCTCCCCCCCCGCGACCCCGCTGGTGATATTTCGATTATTCATGGTATCAAACAAGTCTACACTATTATTTATACATCAGGAAAAAAACTACCGAAGAGTGACAAACTTGGAATTCACTTAGATGTTGAAAAAATCACACGGAAAATCATGCAAAAACTTATCGCCGCTTGTTTTACGCACAAACAAAAGAAAATGGAAACACTCGAAGACGCTCGAATCTTGCTTGAAACCCTGAAACATTTTGTCAGAATTGAACACGAGTTAAAAATTATAGACCAGAAAACATATATTCGGATTGAGTCGCTTATTGTTGAAACATCAAAAATGGCAAACGGTTGGATAAAATACATTCAACAAAAAGCTTCGGCATAAACCGAGGCTTCTGCTAAAACTTCTGGCGAAGACCATTCGTCGGGTTCGAGTTGTCGACACTGTACCAGTTCACCTTCACCGTGCCATTCGTCGGGTTGAAGTACACGTTCGGCACGTCGCCGTCGGAGTTGCGAGAACATCTTCTCTGCGAATATTCATCCGTTTCACCAAGCGTCTGTTTCCAAACGCTCTGTGTTATACCCTGCGGTCGCAGGCACTGTGTTACATCGTAACGCGTAGAAAAATCTATGCATAAATATTCACAGGCAGTTTTATAATGGCAAACTATCATTCAAAAAATTTTATTTTGTTGAACTAGCTTATCAGCCTTGCATAGTATACGAAAATTCCCTCGACCTGCGCAAGCGCAAGCCGAGGGAAAAAGAAAAAATAAAAAAGAGAAAGTTACCGGGCAACTGCTTGGCGAAGACCATGCGACGGGCCCGAGTCGTCGACACTGTACCAGCCCACCAGCACCGTGCCATACGTCGGGCCGAAGTACACGCGCGGCACGTCGCCGTCGGAGCGGCGAGAACCCGTGCAGAATGTGACACCCTTCTGATCAAG
>CAIXDB010000057.1 GCA_903918125.1 uncultured bacterium
ATTTTCTGGTGAAAATTTTCTTCCTGCTCGCCAATCAAGAAAATAATCTTCCTCCTCGTGTGCCACGCACTCGTCGTCGTTATTTTCTAAGGTTCTGCGAGAGTCTCCAAAACTGGTGCGACGCGAGACGAGATTTTCCCCTTGAAATTTATCTTGAATACTGATATGGTAGTGTTTCCTGCGCTTCTCGGGAAAACTAGCAAAAAAACAACAATAATGTAACACAATGGCAAAGAAAATCACAAAAAAACTGAAGTTGGTGGCGCCGGCGGGCAAAATCACGCCTGCTCCGCCGTACGGTCCTGCGCTTGGTCAGGCCGGTATTAACATCGGCGAATTCGTCAAACAGTTCAACGACGCCACGGCAAAAATGGTCGGCGACATGATTCCGGTGGATATTTCGGTGTACGAAGACCGCACGTTTTCGTTCGTCTTGAAAACTCCGCCGGCATCAAACCTCATTTTGAAAGCGATCGGCAAAGAAAAGGGAAGTGGTAAAAACACTGTGTCAAAAGTGGGCACCTTGACTCGTGCACAGTTGAAAGAAATCGCTGAGAAAAAAATGCCCGACCTGAACGCCAACGACATCGAAGCCGCGATGAAAATCATCGCCGGTTCGGCACGAAGTATGGGGGTTGAAGTGAAATAAAAGGTAAGAGTAAAGTATATTAAGATATGCTTTCAAAAACCTCAAAAACTAAAGAAGTTTTAATAAAAAAAATTCTTGAAACAGAGACTAATTTTGAACATCGATTTATCTCTGATTACAAAAAACTAGGAGAAGCTGTAAGATCTTTGAAAGCTTTGGGTTACACGATATCAATGACTCAAGGTGTATGGGATATGTTGCATATAGGACATGTGCGGTATTTGAGTGACGCAAAGTCAAAAGGGGATATTCTGGTGGTTGCAGTTGATACCGACGAATATACCAAAAAAAGAAAAGGGCCAACTCGTCCAGTTGTTCCGGAAAAAGAGCGTTTGGAAATGCTTGCAGGGCTTCGTTCCGTGGATATTCTGACTGTGCGAAGACATGGTGATGACCCAGATCTCGTACTTCAAGTTGTCAGACCGGATGTTCTCGTGATATCTTCCAGTACCGCTGATGTTGGAAGTGAAAAGAAACAAAGAATGATGAAATTTTGTGGTAAGGTTATCACTCTCAACCCAAAAGCTGCGGTCTCCACCACTTCCAGATTGAGAGGTCTTCTTATCGATGGGGCAAGCAATTTGGCAAAAGAAGTTCAAAATACGATTGAAAATTATTTGAAAAAGTAGACAAAAGCGTTTTTCTGTGTAGAATGCAAAACAGAGCTCTTTGAAAGGAAGCTTTTTTGATGTCGAATCTTATCGCGTACATTCCTGTACTGAATCAACGTCATCTTAACTGGTTTCAGAAACATCCGAACAGTTCTTTGCACCTCATCTCGCAAGAGAGGGCGGAATCGCTCATACCGTATTTGTCCCGCCACATGGCAGCGGTTCCAACCTCTGTACAGTTGGGATCAATTAGTTATCTCGACGCACCATGGCAAGTAAAAAACGTTGCCATTTTTGATCCGGAGAATTTGGATCCTTGTCTGAATTCTCCATTGGTCAAATGGAAAACGTATATTTTGCCGGATGAGGACGTTTCTCACGCCCTCGTGGAGAAGTATTTCACGGCTGCACGGGCCAACGTTGTGTTTGAAGACATTCATGCTCGGTGGGACATGACTGCCGTAAAACGAGCGTCGCCGGTGATGGTTGACGTCGACCACACAAGTGACCCCGGACACAATCTCCGTTTGAACATAGCTCGGCAGATTGCCCCGAAAAGTCCCGACTGGTGGAGGCAAGTTGGAGCAGCTTTGTTTGTGAATGGCACGTGTGTCGCGTTTGCCTGTAACGAGCATTACCCGACGGAATATGAACAGGACCTTATGGGTGATCCGCGGATGGTTTTTAACGCTGGTCAACCCGGGAAATATTTGTCACTTCATTCCGAAAGGGCGGTGATCGCATTCTGTGCTCAAAAAGGTATTCCGACGTGGGGATCGTACTTGTACGTCACCACTTTTCCATGTGAAGACTGCGCACGAGAAATCGTAGCTGCAGGTGTTCACCACGTCTTTTTTGAGGAAGGATATTCTGCATTGAACGCGCAAGAAGTTCTAAAATCACACGGCGTTAAAATCGTTCAAGTAGCAAAAGACCCCGTTTCGCCATAGGCGAGCGGGGTCGCTTTTTATTTTTTAAATCCGACGGCAGAAATAATTCGATCTTGATTTTTAGTATTTTTATACCCGGAAACGATATGTGCGTGTAGATGCGTGATGGTTGATCCTGTGTATCTGCTGTCGCCGAAGCGCATGACAAAAGACGCACCGGGAATTTTAAATTTTTTCTTCGCCCATTGCATGTGATCCAATAGTTCTGTCATCGCTTGCGGTGATATTTTTTCCACCGAATCAATATGTTTTTTGTAAACAAGTAAAATATGGATCTTTGCACCATCGTACGGGTAGTCGTTGTTTCTCATCAACCACCATTTTTTTTCACGAATGATCGGAGTATTTTGATATTTAATAAAGTTCTTTTCACAAAACAAACATACGCCGTCTTTTTGTAATTCTTTCATCTTTTGTATCTGTTCGGGATGGCGAGCATTCGCCATATTCATGTGTTTTGTTTTTTGCATTGTAGATGGATTATAAACATTTTTATAAAAAAGAAAAGCTGCTTCGGCATGACCCGAAGCAGCGGAGAACGATTTGTACTCGATACGCAGCTTACAGCGTGTAGGGGATTTTCATCCCCGGGTGATATTGATAGTCCCGCAACTCGAAATGGTCTGCGATGAAATCAAAAACGTTGTCCACCTTCTGACCCTCATCCGTAAGATGGAGAGTTGGAAATGGAAACGGGTCGCGGTCGAGCAGTTTGTCGACGCACTCGATTTGGTTCTCGTATATCTGCGCGTCGTTGATTTTGTGGATATACTCATACGGTTCGTATCCACAAACATGTGCCAGCATCACGGTTAACGCGGCGTACTGGATGATGTTGGAAATTACGCCGACCGGCACATCACCTGAGCGTTGTACCATGGTGAGGCAGAGTTTTTTTCCGTCAATCACAGTGCATTGAATTATGGTTCCGTGACATGGTGCGACGACAACCTTTCGTCGATGTTTCGAATGTCCCATTGCGAGTGGCGGACACCACGTGGAGATAACGTGAGTGCTGAGAGCCGGTCCGTCCTTGAGTGATTGAACTAGATGTGCGACTTGGTCGAATAAGGCGTAGGATCCGCCTGATCCTGGTATGACATACGGTAATTGAGATAATACAGGTCCGTAAGATCCGGGACCTAAATCGCCGGCATTCAGTCCAAACGTCGCACATTTTTCGGCAGAGACCCATTCCTTCCACCAATCACATCCTTCCGCAATCATTTTGTCGACGTGATGCACTCCCCGCATGAAGAGTAAGAGTTCGGTAATCGGTTTTTTCCAGAAGCCGATTTTTCGCTCCGTGCAGACGGGGAAACCGTTTCGGAAGTAGTAGACCAGATTCTGCGTATCAAGGTTAGTAAACCGTCCTCGTTCCTGGTATGGGTGTTTCTGCAGGAAAGTTTCGGAAGAAGTGCGGATGTGCCGCAACATATCCAAGTACTGTGTGTCCGGAGTCCGGACATCGTTGTAAGCAATCGTCGTCATTTCAAATAACCTCTCTGTTTTGTATTCTCCACAAAATTGGAAAATAATCAAATTCGAAACTTGAGCTCTCGGCTCGCGTGTGTATAATGAGCACGAAACGTTCTTTTGAAAGGGGTTACATAAATGGCAAGGATTTATGTCATTACCGGCCCGATGTTTTCGGGCAAAAGCAAAGAGTTGATTCGCCAGCTTCAGCTCGCCGGACACACGGATATGAACATTCTCGTCTTGAAGCCGAAAGGAGACACTCGTGCCAACGGGGAAATTTGCACCCGGGAAAAGAAGTGTAAACATGACACTGAGTTTAAAACGAACTCCTCCTTCCCGGCTTTTGAAGTTGAAACGGCGATTGATGCTTTTTTTCTCATTAAAAAATATCAGCCGGACATACTCGGGATTGATGAGGCTCAATTTCTCGGTTCTGACTTCGTACAATTTTTTAAAGAATTGCACGCGTCGAAAGGTTACTTGAACTTGATTGTTATCATCGCCGGCATCGACCTGACGTCTGAGAACGAACCGTTTGGTTCAATGCCTGCATTCATGGCACTTGCGGATCGCGTAGAAAAACTTCGCGCAGTTTGCTTCCGATGTAAGGAATGGCCACCGACCGCGACCATGTCGCACTTTAAACCTGGCAAGAAAGATCAGGTTGCGGTTGGCGATGCTGACAAGTACGAGGCGGTTTGTCTCACATGCTGGGTTGCATTACAGCCCTGACTCCTCCCACGAGGAGTCACTTTTTGTAAAAAAGTGAACCGCCCTCACTTTGAAGGCGGCTTGCGAATGTACTCAACGATGGAGAATGGATACTTGTTTTTTGTATCGGCAGGAAAACTTTTTTTATCGCCCTCTTGCCAAATGTTTTTATCTATCTCCGTGAAAAATGTGTCGCCCTTGATATCGACGTCGACTTCCGTGATAATCATCCGGGTAACGTACGGTGCGAAGGCGTTGTAGATTTGTCCACCACCGATAACAAAAATTTCCTCATGGCGACATCGAGCAACTATCTGACCGATGTTTCGGACAACTTCCACACCAAACCCTTTTGGTGGAACGTAGTGTTTCTGATTTGTTATGACGAGGGTTCGTCTTCCCGGGAGTGGCTGACCAAAATCTCGTTCAATCCCTTCCTCCGTAACCCGTCCGACAGCGATGGTTTTTCCCATTGTTACATTTCTGAAATGTTTTTTGTCTTTCGGAAAATTAAGCTCTGGCGGAAGTGTTCCGTCGCGCCCAATCACGCGGTTGCGCGACATGACCAGTATGAATGTGAGCAAGCGCGGAGTCGGTTTTCTTTTTCCGTCTCCGAGAAACGATTGAAATTCCATCATCTTTAAAGAACTCCTTCGTTCGGATACTATCCTTTAAAATCTCGCGCGTCAATGGTATAGTGGGGGCATGTTGGTACGGGTGAAAAAATTGGACGCGGAAGCGAAACTGCCGGCGTATGCTCATGCGGGGGATGCGGGCATGGATTTTTTTGCGAACGAAAAAGTGACGGTGAATCCAGGGCAAATCGGGCGAGTGCCGACGGGCGTGGCTATCGAGATTCCGGAGGGATATGTCGGCTTATTTTGGGATAAGAGCGGACTGTCGATGACGCATGGCATCAAAGTGCTCGGCGGGGTGATTGACGCGGGGTATCGCGGAGAGCTTGTGCTCGGGGTAATCAATCTCGGCGCGGAAACGTACACATTTGAAAAGGGTCACAAAGTAATGCAGCTACTCATTCAGCCGGTTGCGCAGGCGGAGCTCGTGGAGGTGAATGAGATCGACAGCGACACGACGCGCGGGGCAGGCGGGTTTGGAAGCACGGGGAAATAAAAGTTGTTCGGAATCATTTTTTATGCTATCGTATACATATGAAAACAGTCATAAAACCAAACAAATTTTCCAAAATAACGTTACCTGTGCTTATTGAACAAGATGAGGATGGGTTGTTTGTCGGCTCTGTGCCGACGCTTCGTTCGTGCTATACCCAAGGCAGAACATTGGATGAGTTATATAAAAATCTGAAGGAAGTGGTTGCCTTGTGCCTCGATGTCGAAAAGAAAAGTATCGCGAAGGATTTGCGATCCACTAAAATAGTAGGTTTCCAAAATATTGAATTTGCAATGTAGTCCTCAAGTATTCACATGCCACACCTTATTCCGATTTCTGCAAGAAAAATGACCACAATTCTTGAGAAGGATGGTTTTGAATGTATCAGAACGCGAGGCAGTCACCATTTTTTCAAACATCGTATTGACGGCAGAACAACCGTAGTGATTTTTCACGGCAGAGAAATCGGACGTGGTCTGCTCAGGAAAATTCTAAAAGATATTGATTGGTCGGTGGAAGAATTTCTTTCAAAAATATAAATATGACATTACAAGACACACTCAAAAAATGGATTGGCGAGACGCTCGAGCTGACAGCGACGGAAGACGGAGTGGGTTTTGCCGTTGATTTCACGGTGGAGCATCCGCAAAACATGGCGTTTGGGGATTATTCGACGAACGTGGCGATGGTGTGTGCAAAGTCGGCTCACAAAAATCCGATCGCGCTCGCGGACGAGTTTGCCGAGAAGCTGCGCGCGAAGAAGTTGCAGGAAGTTGAAACCATTACGGCGGTCAAACCGGGATTTGTGAATTTCACCTTGAAACCGGAAGTGTTTCGTGAAGTAGTGGAGAAAATCGGCGAGATGGGCGTACATTTCGGCGACCACACCCGACTGTCGGGGCAGCGCATGATTGTCGAGTACACGCAGCCCAACCCGTTTAAAGAATTTCACATCGGGCACATGATGAACAACGCCATCGGCGAGTCGGTCTCGCGCATTCTCGAAGCGCACGGTACGGAAGTGATACGTGCGACGTATCATGGCGATGTCAGTATGGGTATCGCCAAAGCGGTGTGGGGTTTGCAAAGTATGGAAACCGGCACGGACATGACGGTGCACGAAATGGGGCAGGCGTACGCGCTCGGCGCAAAAATGTTTGAGGAAAACGAGGAAGTCAAAAAAGAAATCACGGCGATCAACAAAAAAATATACGAGAGAACGGACGATGCGGTGAACGCTCTATACGATGCCGGACGCCAGACATCGCTCGACTATTTTGAAAAAATGTACGCGCGACTCGGCAGTCATTTCGATTTTCATTTTTTTGAAAGTGTCGCCGGACTGATCGGCAAGAACATCGTTTTGGAATTTCTAGAAAAAGGTGTGTTTGAAAAAAGTGACGGCGCGGTGGTGTTCAGGGGTGAGCAGTACGGCTTGCACATCCGCGTGTTCATAAACTCGGAGGGGATTCCGACATACGAAGCGAAAGAAATCGGTTTGATGCAGATTAAAAAAGATACCTGTGGTCCGTTTGATTTGTCCGTGACGGTAACCGACAACGAGCAGGACGGATTTTTCAACGTGGTGGAAAAAGCGGAGGGTTTTGTGTTCCCGGAACTTGCGGGACACGTGTTGCATCTCTCGCATGGCAAACTCAAACTTCCCACCGGCAAAATGTCGTCGCGTACCGGCAGTGTGGTGACGGCGGAAGCGATGATCGACCAGGTCAAGGAAGTGGCCAATATAAAAATGAATGCGCGGGCATTGTCCGAAGTGGAGAAAGATGCCACGGCGGAAATGGTGGCACTCGGTGCACTCAAGTTTACGATACTTCGACAAGCCATCGGCGGTGATATTATTTTCGACCTCGAGCAGGCACTCTCGCTCGAAGGCGACTCCGGACCGTACCTCCAATACTCGACCGTGCGTGCCAAGACCCTCGTGCGCAAGGCGTGCGATGTGGTGACCGCATCGTCTGAACTGCCCGCCGACTGGCACACGACCAACCTCGAGCGACTGCTCCAACGCTACCCGCAGGTTGTCATGCGCGCAGGTCTCGACTACGCCCCGCACCACATCGTGACGTACCTTCTCGAGCTCGCCTCGGAATTCAACTCGTTCTACAACACCGGCAAAATCGTCGACCCCGAAAACCCGCACGCGCCGTACAAACTCGCCGTGACGCAAGCGTTTGTGAACGTCATGACCGCCGGGCTGACCCTGCTCGGGATTGCCGTCCCGGTGGAGATGTAAAAAAAGTACGAAAATGCTAGGATGGGGGTATGAAAGAAGAGGATAAAAAAATAACTCAAGAAACTGGATCGGTCAAAAGCGATATCGCTCTAAAAGAGGAGAAAATTTTGGCGTTTTGGAAAGAGAAGAAAATTTTCGAGAAGACGCTCGAGAAAGAGTCTTCGAAAGGCGAGTTTGTATTCTATGAAGGTCCTCCAACTGCCAATGCCGCGCCGGCACTCCACCACCTCGAAGCGCGTGCGTTCAAAGACATCATTCCGCGATACAAAACAATGCGTGGTTTTCATGTGCGTCGCAAGGGTGGGTGGGACACACATGGTTTGCCTGTGGAGCTTCAAATTGAAAAAAAGCTGGGTCTCAAATCGAAAAAAGAAATTGAAACATACGGTATTGCCGAATTCAACCGCCAGTGTCGTGAGAGTGTCTGGGATTTTATCGAGCTCTGGACGAAGTTCACCGAGCGCATTGGCTACTGGGTGGATGACAAAAATCCGTACGTGACGTACCACAACAGCTACATTGAGTCGCTCTGGAACATCGTGTCGCGAGTGAATGAGAAAAAACTTTTGTACAAGGACTACAAAGTTGTGCCGTGGTGTCCGCGATGCGGAACGGCACTGTCGTCGCATGAGCTCGCGCAAGGGTACCAGGATATTACGGATATTTCGGTATATGTAAAATTCAAATTGTTGCCAGATCAGAAATTTGGAGAACAAAAAGAATTTGTAACCGGTCAGAGTGCGTACATCATTGCGTGGACAACAACGCCGTGGACACTTCCGGGCAATGTCGGTTTGGCGGTCAGTGAAGAAATTTCTTACACAGCTTTGCGGATTGATGAGGTCAAAGAACTATTGATAGTTGCCACTGAACTTGTTGAAAAAGTTTTTGCCGGTCATCAGGTGGAAATCGTACATACATTCAAGGGAACTGGATTGGTCGGCCTCGAGTACGAACCGTTGTATCCGTATCTCTCGCAACTCGACGCGAGCGACGAGAAATTGAAAAACGCGTTCAAGGTATATCCGGCAGATTTTGTGACCACGACGGACGGCACCGGTGTGGTGCACACGGCGGTCATGTACGGGCAGGAAGATTTTGAACTTGGCACGAAAGTCGGTTTGCCGAAATTTCACATCGTTGACCCGGATGGCACCTTCGTTAAAGGTATGGGGGATTTGACTGGCAAACATGTGCGTGATGAGGAAACTGCCGTGGATATTATAAAAGACTTGGCGCATCGCGGAATTTTGTTCAAAAAAGAAAAACACAAACATTCGTATCCGCATTGTTGGCGATGCAAAACCGCACTCATCTATTACGCGCGGGACTCGTGGTACATTCGCATGTCTGGTTTGCGTGCACAGTTGCAAGCGGAAAATGAAAAAATAAATTGGGAGCCTGCGCACATCAAAGAAGGGCGTTTCGGTGAGTGGCTCAAGGAGGCGAAAGACTGGGCGGTGTCTCGTGAAAGATATTGGGGTACGCCGTTGCCGGTGTGGGAAGGTAAAACCAGTGGACGGTTTGTGCTCGGCAGTATCGAAGAAATGAAAAAGCGTACCAAAAAATCCGGCAATGCGTATTTCGTCATGCGACACGGCGAGGCGGAACACAACGTGCTCGGTGTCTGGAGTGGAAAGCGGGAAGTGCAACATCACTTGACCACGAAGGGCAAGGCAGAAGTCGCGATGTCGGCGGAGGAGCTCAAAAAAACGTTAGGTGACAAAAAAATCGATTATGTTTTTGTGTCGCCATTTCTGCGCACAAAAGAAACGGCGGAAATCGTGGCGGAGGAACTCGGTGTGAGTACTGATAAAATTATTTTTGACGATCGGCTGGTGGAATGGAGTATCGGCATCTACGACGGCAAGCCGATGGATGACTATTTTAAACTTCGTCGCGAGCAGGAAAATCCGTACGAATTTGCGCCGGACGGCGGTGAGTCGTATCGCCAGGTTTTGACGCGTGCCGGAAATTTTCTCTACGACATCGAGTCAAAATATTCCGGCAAAAATATTCTCATCGTCTCGCACGGGGGAGTGTGTCGCGCGTTCAATTTTCTGACCGACGGCATTTCGATGGAAAATGAGAAAAAATTACGCGATGCTTTTTCAAACTATGTGCCCGCCGAAGTGCGGGAGGTGCCATTTGTGCCACTGCCACACAACGAACACTTTGAGCTTGACTTGCATCGACCGTACATAGACGCAGTGACTTTGCTCGACACGGACGGCGCGGAAATGACACGTGTCAAGGAAGTGATGGACGTGTGGTTTGACTCGGGCTCGATGCCATTCGCGCAAGACCACTATCCGTTCGAGAACCGCGAGTGGGTGGACGGCGCGGGATATCCGGCAGATTTTATTTCCGAAGCAATCGACCAAACGCGCGGTTGGTTTTATACCTTGCTCTGCGTCGGAGTGCTCACGGACCGCGGAACGCCGTACAAAAATGTCATTTGTCTCGGACACATTCTCGATGCGGAAGGCAAGAAAATGTCGAAGTCGATCGGCAACATTGTCAACCCGTGGCAGATGATGGACACATACGGTGTCGATGCTCTGCGACTGTGGATGTACTCGGTTAACCAGCCGGGTGACTCGAAAAATTTCGACGAAAAAACGGTGGACGAAATCGTCAAGAAAGTTTTCAATCCGCTGACCAATTCATATGTACTTTTTTCGACATACGAAAAAGGTGTGATGCGCATGAATCCGCGCGAGAGCACAAATCCTCTCGACATCTGGATTATTACCGCACTCGACTCACTCACGACAGACATGACAAATAATCTCGACAATTTTAAATTGTTTGAACCCGTTCGTGCATTCAAAGACTTCGTGCAAGATTTTTCAACATGGTATGTGCGACGTTCTCGCGAGCGACTGAAAAATTTAGGAACTGACGATGCGTCGTGCGTCGTGTCTGTCACGGAATATGTTTTGCGCGAGTTGTCGAAACTTCTTGCACCGTTTTCTCCGTTCTATGCGGACTGGCTGTATCAAGAGGTAACAAAACGAAAAGAAAAAGAGAGTGTTCATCTCGAAGACTGGCCGGCAATCAGTCCGGTCGAGGGGAATATTTTGGAAGATATGAGAAAGGTACGCGACATTGTGACTCAAGCGCTTGAACTTCGACAGAAAGCGGGGATTAAGGTGCGTCAACCGCTCGCGTCACTTGCCATACCGCAGAGTTTTGGTTTGTCACCAATGTTACTGTATATAATCA